>CAVVGP010000197.1:0-19541 GCA_963747625.1 uncultured Bacteroidales bacterium
TACATTTATAATCTGCAGTTTAATAAAGCAAGGGAGGTTTACTCAAAGATCATCAGATTATATCCGGAACATCCGATTGTACTTTCTTTTGAAAGGAATTATGACATACTGGGAAAATTATCCTCTGCTTCATACAATTCCTTCCCATGTTACTTTTGAAGAAGATATGCGTCAGTGCATCAGGCTTTCCGAAACTAACATTAATCCTGAAAATGAGGCAGAATATCTACTGGCTGATTTGTGTGCAAGCGGAATGCTCTTGATGTATTACGATGACAATGACCTTATTATGGAGGTGATCCCTCTTGTAAAAAGTACTTATATCCATTTGAGGCGTGCCTATAATTTTACCAAAGTATGCCAGGATTTAAATTATTTTACCGGACTTTACAATTATTACCGGGAAGGCTATCCGGAGGTTTTTCCCATATACAAATCTCTCTTACTTCTCTTTCCGGCAGGAGATATGGCAAATGGATTAAAAGAATTAAAGACGGCAGCCAAAAACTCAGTTGTGTTAAGACCGGAATCCTGTTCCCTACTTTCATCTATCTATCTGAACTTTGAGAACAAATATCGTGAGAGTTTATTTTACAGCAGAACTCTTCATGACCGGTATCCTGAAAATGCATATTCTATCTTACATATTACATAAAAGAGCTGCTACTCACGAAGCAATATGACGAAGCTGAAAAATTGATATTAGCTTCATCTGAAACAGAAGGGAATAAATATTTACAGGCACAGCTTATGATATTGAAAGGAATTTTACAGGAAAAGAAGTATCATGAAATAAACTGGCTCAACAATATTACAATCAAGGCATAAACGAGATTTCCTTATTTGGAAAGTATGGAAATGAGTTTGCTGCTTATGCCTATTTTGGTCTGAGCCGTATAAGTGAGTCAAACAACGAAAAACAAACCAACAATATTTATAGGAAAGAAGCAATGAAACTGGCTACTTTTAAAAAGATTAATTTTGATAAATAACCGACTTTAAATTGAGAAAAAGAGTTAGCAATTAAATTAATTTAACTATGAAAACAAAACTAGAAAGCAGCAACCCGATTTTCCAAAAGCAAAAAAACCTTGCCTTTTCAATTAATCAACATATGGGGGAACAATAGTTATTAATGTTGACCCGAGCAAAGATGACCAAAAAAACCCTTAAAAAGGAATTTTATATTAGGAGCATTCAAAACCATCTGGCTAATAATATTGAGGTCTATACTTCCAATGACATTGATAATAATCTAACAGCAGAATTTGATTTAAGTAATGTTATAAAAAACGACAAATCAAATGAGATTGTTTATGATTTGAATGCGATGTTATTAAAGCATGGTTGTAAAATTTTGTAATTACTCTGCGGGATATAGATACAGCCCTTTATCAGAAACAATTAACACTTGGGCATCTTCTAACCCATGCGTTTTCACCAGTGTCGGTTTTTTTAAAGCTATAACCTATTATCAGAATAAAACAAAAGTCAAACTTCTTGAAGAGTTGCAAAAATTGAAGAAGTAACATGATTCGTTAAAACCATCCTTTTTAAGAGATCTCGCTGAGCGCAAACAAGCTTCTTCCGGTCGAAATTTCTATCGGATTTAACGCGAAGTTGAAAATGAAGGTGATGGAAGAAAGAAACACATTCTAGGACCAAAGAAATACTGAAACTGAAATGAAAGAATATAAACAAAGAAATGGTGACCATACTCAGGAGTTCAAGACACAGACCATAGACATTTCAAAACATAAGGCGGCAGAAAAAAAAACTCATACATGAATGCATGATATTAAAGAAATATCTTGATAATGTTCCTTGCCCGATATATGTTCTTGACAATGAATGCCGGAGAATTTACTCCAATAAAGCGGATATTAGCAATATCGGCGCCAATAATGAAAAAGATGTAATCGGAAAACTGACATTGAACTGTTTCCGGGTTTTCAGGGACAACTCAGCTATAGTTTCGACAAAAAGGTGAAAGAAACATATGAAGCAATATATAATCTTGAAGAAGAATTCGTTAAAAGTGATTTGAAGAACCAGTAGCTGAGCACGACCAAAATTCCTTTTCGCGATACCGATGGAAATGTTATAGGACTTGTTGGTATCGGCTTCAATATAACTGAAAGAAAACAGTATGAGATGCAGATTATAGAAGCCAAGAACAAAGCTGAGGAGAGTGACAGGCTGAAGACCGAATTTCTGCATAACATTTCTTATGAGATCTGGACCCCGATGAATGCGATAGTAGGATTCTCTGCACTTTTACAGGAGGTAGGTGATGATAAAAACTCAAGACAGTCTTATTTTGATGCAATAATTCAGAACAGTAAACACCTGCCTGAAATTATTGAGGATATCTAAGATATATCGCATATCGAGTCAAATCCTCTAAAAGTTGATAAATATGTAATAAATATAAATCTGAAACTAAAATCACTATGTAATCTGTTCCTGATCAAATCCAATGAGAAAAAGATTGATCTAATTTGTAAAACTAAAATTCCCGATTCCGATGCGTTGGTATTAACCGATGGAGTTAAATTAACTCAGATTCTTATAAACCTGATAAATAATGCTATTAAGTTTACCAACACAGGATATGTTAAAGTCAGTTGTGTACTAAGAGATTCGTTCCTCTAATTTTGTGTTTCTGATACCGGAATTGGAATACTACCTGAATATCACGAAAAGATATTTGATCGTTTTTATCAGGTATAAAATACAATATCAGAAATTTATGAAGTAACAGGCCTTGGACTGGCTATTGCTAAAGCCAAGGTGGAACTTTTAGGTGGGGAGATCTGGCTTTCATCAAAACCCAGAAAAGATTCAGAATTCTTTTTTACGATTCCATGCGAAAAGCAAGGGACAAAAACCATAGATCGTAACGATGAAAAAGTCTAAAAAGGCGTTGTATTCCTTATAAAAAAGACAATTTTGGTTGCTGAAGATGTTGACAGTAACTTTAATCTTATAAATTCATTTCTTTCCAAAACTAATGCTAGCATTATAAAGGCAACTAATGGAAAAGAAGCAGTAGAAAAACAGCTTTCAAATAAAAGAATCGATCTTATTTTAATGGATATTAAAATGCCCGTAATGGATGGCTACAGTGCCATTAAACCTATAAGAGAGAGATAGTTCAATTCCTATAATTGCCGAGACAGCATATGCCGATGAAAGGGACAAGGCAATTCAATCGGGCTGCTCAGGTTTCATTTCAAAACCATTTGATGAAAAACAGCTATTAATTTTCAATTATTAGATTGCTTAACTACAAAGAACCAACAGCCTTTTTGTACCTAATTACAGCAATCAAATAATTATAGACAGAATTCAAATAATTGTTCTGTGTTTGTTGTAAAGTGTAAAAAGTAGTCGTCAGGTCACTTTGCTTAATTGTTCCATTTTTAAATCGATCTGTGTCTGTTTTATATAAAACTTCTATAAGTGCAAGGTTAGATTTCTGGTAATTCAGATCAATCAGTGCATTTTGAAGGTTAGTCAACGCATTAAGAGTTTCCTGTTTGTAGTCATTTTGCAACTTGTTATATTGATATTCTGAGGCTTGTGCTCTCAGTTCAAATTCCTGCCTTGTTCTGGCTTTTAATCCGCCGTCAAGAATGGGGAAGCTGACTTTTGCACCCAAATAGTTGAATGGGTACCAGTTTGCAGAGCCAAAAGGAGAAAAACTGTTATTCATGTATTGAAATGAATAATTCCCGTAAAGCGATACTGTTGGAATCATTGCCATTTTTTGTTTCCTGATATTCTGATTATATATATCAAGCTGAATATTTTCCTGCGAAAGTTCAGCCCGCTTTATTTGCTCGTTGCCTGTGGGAATAATTTTGAACTGTTCCATCAGGCCGGTGATGCTATCAGTAAGCACAGGATTCTTTATCGAATCATCGGATATTTTATATAAAAGATCATGAAATGATAGTTCATAGCTCTTTTTGTTTTTTTCATTTGCAGCTATAGCATTTTCCAAATCAATCTTATTGCGCTGGACATCATAGTCAGTTGCCTGCCCCATACCTGATAGATTTTTATATACTCCAAATACTTCCTCTGCACGTTTCACATTTTCCTCAGATAGTTTTACGCTTTCCTTCCATAACAGCACTGCAATATATGCCTCTGATACCTCCTGTTTTATATTAGTTTCAGTAAGAACTTCATTTTGCTTCTGAAATTCGGTCTGAAGTTTTGAAATCTTCTTGTCAGAGTAATTATTAGGATTAAAAATATTTTGAGTTATATTAAACCCCCACAAGCTATTATATGTGGTCCCAAATACTACAACTCTATCAGGAGAATCGGGTGTGCCAAAAACACTTCCGGGTAAAATATTGGATTGCAGCTTACTATTGTACCTGACATCAAGGTCGGAGCTTATCTGTGGCAAGCTGCGGCTCGAGACTTCACTGAATTGCTTTTTGGAAATCTCTGTATTAATTTTCTGAATCTTTAATTCATACCGGTCGGCAACCGCAATTTTTACCGCATCATTTAACGAGAGTGCGTTATTTTGTGCCGAACTGATCCTTGCTATTAAAATCAATAGCAGTATTAATATTTTTCTCATTTTTTTTCGTTTTTTAACCTCTGAATACTGCGGCTGGTTCAAGTTTAATTATTCTTCTTATTGCGAACGAGCTTCCCAGCAAGGCTATCAGAATTGTCACCAGCAAAAAACTTATACTCAGCAATGCAGGATAATTAAAAAATACTCCTGCCCTGGCCAACCCGTTTCTGAAACCTTCAACGAACATTGTTCCAATTGCATATCCGGTTATGGCGAAAATCAAAGCCTGAGTTATGATTAAATTTCTTATGAATTTGTTATATGCTCCGATCGCCTTTAATGTACCATAATCTTTTATCCTGTCTAATGCTGAAGAATAAAGTGTAAGTCCGATTATTACAAAACCCACTATCAGTGCGAACAGGATCAGGGTGCCGTAAGAAATGGCTATTCCTGAAATTTTTAAAACTGTAATTACAGTTTCTTTTGCAAAGGCAATGCTCTTCCAGGCTTTGATCCCGCTAATACTCTTATTTATACTGGCAATGACCTCATCCTCACTTACATTTGGCTTCCTTTTTATCAAAAATGCGCTTGCTTTATTAACTGGCACATTTCCGAGATACCTGGCTCGTTCAATTGTCGTGAACACATAAACTCCACCGCCAAAAGCACGTACACCACTGGTAAGACCTGCATTGAAAACCTCATGTCCGTTTATTTCAAAGTGATCGCCTAATTGAACTCCGCCCAATGACTTTTTATCAAAGTTGTCAGTAAATACAGCATTGTCCTGCAGTAGGTCATCTTTTTTGCCTACGTAGATGTTCCATGGTCCTCCTGCAAATTCAGGCGCCTGAGCACCTATTAAAGTGACTCCGGTATTCGTGCCATTACTGAAATGAGCTGCACCTCCGGCCATAACCATTGGGTATACTTTTTCTACGCCCTCTACACTTGCAAGCTCATACCCAATTCGTGTATCGAGTAACGCAAGGGCATTAGCATTGGAAGTTTTATTATCAACCACCCATATATATCCCGGGTTATTTCTTACAATGCTCGACATTGCACTGATCAGAAAGATGAACACACCGGTCTGCTGGCCAATCAGGAATACTGACATGATGGTACCAGCCAGGGCTCCTATCGATTTAGCCTTATCAAACTTTAAGAAAAACCAGGCAGTTTTTATCATGGCTTTAATAGAATTACGCATTCAACTCTGCTTCCTATTAATAACTCACTACTTTTATCAAGTAATACTCTGACCTCCCGCACACGCCTATCTTCCATATTGGTAGCGTCGTCCGAGAAAAGAGTCTTTTTCCTTAAATATGGAGATGTGAGGTATACTTTCCCGGTAGCCAGTGTATCTGTCTGCCCCTCTGTCCTTATATAAGCTTTCATGCCGACTTTTACCTTTTCAGCAAATAGCTCATCTACCTCTGTGATAGCCATCAAAGGCCCATCAGGTGCAAAATTTCCCAAGGACTGAGATGGCATCACATAGCTACCTATGTTTACATCCACCGATAATACATTACCGGTAGCAGGTGCTTTTATTCTTTTCCTTTCAATCAGGGCCTGGTAATAATTGATGTCAGCCTCAATTTCCGATTTCTTTGCTTCCTGTTCTTTGACAGATGCTTCTGCAGAAAGGGCATCATTCTGCGCTGATTCATAGCTAAATTTGCTGTCGTCCGTTACTTGCTGAGTTACCGCCCCTGCCTTAAGCAGACTGGCATTACGGTTGTAGGTAAGCTGAGCACTGGCCATTTTTGCCTTTAAAGAAGCCAACTGTGCAAAAGCCGAATTTATCATTGCCTGCTGAGTGGCTAATTTAGATTTCGTTTGTTCGAGTTGCGCTTCTTCCACATCATCATTAAGTTGAAAAATTCCTTCACCTTCTTTTACTTCAGAGCCTATATCATAGTTTATTTTTTCAACTATGCCTCCTACATCCGAAAACAATGAAACAATTCGTGTCAGTGGCTCTATAGAAGCGAGGCCAACAATTTTATTAATTTCTGTGACATTATCTGTCACCTTTTTGTTTTTCACATCAAATCCTTTTTTCTCTGAATTATTACAGGAAAAAAGAAGTACAGAAACAAACAATAAAGCTGGAATTACTATTACTTTCATATTTTAGATAATTTTGATGAATTAGCTGTTTCAGATACGACACCATTATCAATTTCTACAACTCTGCTGGCACATGTCTTCAACCTTGGGTCGTGTGTGACAACAGCAAGAGCTTTCCCATTATTTGCCATAGATTGCAGTTCATCCATAATAACATACATTGAGTGTTTATCCAATGATGCAGTAGGTTCATCACAAAGAATTAATTTTGGGTCAGTAACAAGGGCACGGGCAATAGCGATTCGCTGCTGTTGTCCACCGGATAATTCTTTAGGAAGGTTTCTTCTTCTGTCCTGCATCCCCACGAAATGTAACGATTCATCAACCTTTTGCTGTGCTTCTTTTTTATTCATCCCCTTTAATATTAAAGGCATCATTACATTTTCCTCAGCCGTAAGAGGTGCCAACAGGTTAAAATTCTGGAAAATGAACCCGATAGTATTCAACCGTAGTTGAGCGAGTTCTCTTTGGTTCAGGTCATTTACCAGAAGATCATCAACCCAAAGCTTACCTGTTGTAGGATATATCACACACCCCAATAAAGAAAGCAGCGTTGTTTTTCCCGAACCTGAAGGACCGATAATCAGGAGAAGTTCACCTACCTTCATTGTCAGATCCGTTTCTTCCAATGCTACAATTCGCTGATCTCCTACATGGTATTCTTTTGAAACTCCTTCTAATCTTGCTATCATAACAAATAGTTTTAAAATTATATTTTAGATTATACAACAATAACGTTATTATATTGTTCATAAATATAACGTATATGATATTATATTTTTTTTGATCTGTGTTTTTTTTTAATTTCACAAAAAAGAATTTTAATGAAGGAGATAACCAAACTCGTGAATGAATGGGATGCATTTGAGAATGAACATCCCGATTCTTCAATAGAAGATTTCTGCCAGTATTATATTGTCAGGAAAAAACAGCAGGAGATTAATAGTCAGGTTGTTTCGGAAGGACTGATACCACAAATCGAAGCGGCTCTTGGCAGGCTCTTCGGCAGGTTAAATGCAATTAATGCCTGGTATTTTAAACACAGCACTAAAAGAGACAAGGATATAGACCTGGCCTCCTTTGGTTTGTTAAATTCTGTATTTCTTAAAAAGGAGACCCAGAAGTCGGAAGCAATTAATAGCATATTTATGGAGTTTTCTACTGGTAACGATATACTGGCCCGTCTTAAAAAAAAAGGGCTGATTGAAGAAAGAAATGATCCAAATGACAAACGTGCTAAGCTTGTAAAACTTTCGGCGAAGGGTCAAAAAGCAGTTCTTTCATACAGACGTGAATTAGCAAGAATTGCTCAATTTATGTATGGTGAAATGAATATTGAAGAAAAGAAGGTAATCTTTAGCTTGTTGTCCAATATTGATATGAAACATTCTGATCTGATTTCAGAAAACAGATCACAGGATTTCTGGGCGTAAATTAATTCCAAAAGTCAAAAGCATTGACCGTATCTAGCCAGATCAGTTTGACCAATCCTGATCAGATCTAATTATTTGTTAATAAGTTATTTGTGCAAATCTCAATTTCATCGGCCAAAAGTATTCAATGTGAGCAGCTTTTGCAATTTAGATAAGAATTCATTATCTACTCTGCATCAAAACTAAATCTAATATTAATCAGAAGCAAAATTAATTTGTTTTTGGCCCCAGTGCTTTTTAATTTTGATTTGCCAACAGCATGGACGGGGTGGAAGCACAAAACCCCGCAGTGATGCCCCCGGTAGAATTGCTGAGGGTTTTTATTAAATTCTGGCCTGAGTACATCACTAAATTAGTAACTTTGATTCAGATATATAACAATGTCATTTACATAAGTCTATGAAAGAAAAGATTATTATAAACGAAGTTTACCTAAAAGAGAATAAAACTCAACTTCTCAATGATGCAGAATTAAATTACCTATACGGCAAGGATGTATTCTTTACAGCCGGATTCTTCTCAGAATAAATCGATCATGTTTCAAATTATTGGTAATCTTGGAGCATATGCAAATGATTATGAATATGATGAATCGATTAATGTATTCGTTTTAAGTGATTCACTTTATAACCAAATAAAAAACGGATTCAAAGATGAAATTCTCAAAAAAGTTGAGAGAAAATTGAATTCTAAAAAAGAATCAGAAGAGAAAATTTTACCTATTACCGACAAGAAGCCGTTAGTTATTACAGAATCTTCCTTAATAGATTTTGTGAAAAAGAGGACATTATATTATAGCGATCCGGTCACTCAAGGCTTATTAAATACATATCAGGATCATGAATAACTCTTTTTTAGCTTTAGATGTTGAGACAGCAAATGCAGATTATTCAAGTATTTGTCAAATTGGAATTGCAGAGATTGTTGATGGGAAAGTCAAAAACGAATGGTGCACTTTAATTAATCCCGAAGCATATTTTGACCCCTTTAATGTTTCAATTCATGGGATAAATGAGTCTGATGTCAAAGGCGCTCCAACATTTGATAAAATCCACTCAGAATTAGTTGAAAGGATTTCAGGTAGAATTACTATTCACCACATGCCGTTTGACAAAATTGCTATTAGCAGAGCCTGTGCAGAATACAATCTGAATAATATTGACGCAAAATGGCTAGACTCTGCAAAAATGGTTAGAAGAACATGGGAACAATTTGCTTATAGAGGCTATGGTTTGGCTAACATTGCGGATTTTTTGAAGATTCATTTTGAACATCATGATGCTCTGGAAGACGCAAAAACCGCGGCAAAGGTTGTTAGTTATGCATGTGAACAAACTCAGATGTCGATTGAAGATTGGTATGAAAGGGTATCGAGACCAATACACGTTAGTTTTGGAGGGTCACCTGATATAAAATTAGAAGGTAATCCTGAAGGACCTCTTTATGGTGAAGTAATAGTTTTTACCGGGGCTCTTTCATTACCAAGGAGAGAAGCTGCTAATATAGCCGCTGCACTCGGATGTAATGTTGGTGATTCAGTTACAAAAAAAACCACCATTCTAGTTGTTGGTACGCAAGATGCATCAAAATTAGCAGGCTATGATAAAAGCTCGAAACACAGAAAAGCAGAAGGGCTCATTGCAGAAGGGAAAGGAATTAGAATCTTATCGGAAAAGGATTTTATTGCCATGTGCAATGATGAAGGTAAAGATTTGAATCTTCAAGTTCCATTATCTGTTTCCAATGGGAGTGAGGTAAAAGAGTCTCGTAAGAATCAACCAAAAGAACCTTCATTATCCATTAAAATTGACCTCAATAATATGTTTAGGGAAAAAGCCTCTGAAGTATTTAATCAATTATCAAATAGTGAAAAAGAGGATTTAATAATTAAGGTAAAGAAAGCAAGTGGATTTCTGAAAGACCATCATGAATTTATTGAAAGTATTAGGGATTGCAGCCATGATACCAAGAGAGTATTTTTACGGTCATATTACGTCTAAATTCACGTAATAAGCGTATAATTTACGTCATATTGTACGTCTTACGTCCCGTATTGTACGTCTATTATATTTTGCATTTCATTTATTGTATTGGATATCAACTACTTTATATGAATTGTACGGTTAGTACGTCACTGATTGTACGTCTTCATTACGACTTTAATAGGCCCGCACTATGATCATTTTACGTTTAATATCACGTAATGAATTTAAAATATACGTTACCTCCTGTACGTATTGCATATGTTAAAATTCAGCTATTGTATTGAATGTCATATATTTTACATGAATATTACGTTTAGTACGTCATCGATTGTACGTGCATTTTACGGTTTTTATTGGCCTGTTTTACGGTCATATTACGTTTAAATACACGTAAAGAGCGTATAATTTACGTAACATATTGTACGAAATCATGTGTATAAATTCATATATTATATTGGATATCTGCTATTTATATGTATTGTACGGTTAGTACGTCATCGATTGAACGTTCACATTACGGTTTAAATTCGATTGTATAATATAAGAATATTACGTACATAATTGACAAAGGCGAACTTTCTGTTAGAAGGATTGCTGGAATCACAGGACATTCAATCAATACGATCCGAAAAGTTAAACGCTAAAGGAAGTTTACTTGAATCGCCACTAAATCCAGAGGTCACTCTGGTAGATTATCTATGCTTTATAATCGAAACTGTTTTTTCAAACATTGGACAATATATTGCATTTACTGTCTTTTGTTTGATTTTTTATTATCTTTGTAAAGTATAACATTTAAACAATTTGGCTAAAAATTTTATAATCGAACAACTGATAAAAGAATTCAAAGGGAAGGTATCCTTTTCCAGAGATTCACTTTTATCTTTCTATCGGCAATATGATCCTGATCTGAACGATTCAACGTTTCGTTGGAGATTATATAATCTCAAAGCTAAGAAGATTATTACACCAATTTCTCAGGATCTTTTTACCCTTACCTACAAACCAGACTTTAAACCTGAACCCGGTGATTTCGAGAGAAGAATTTTCATCAGGATTGAAAAACAGTTTACTGGTCTGAAGCAATGTATATGGTCTACCCAAGTTATCAGTGAATTTATGCTTCACATTCCTGCTAAGTACATAACAATTTTACAAGTGGAGAAAGTAGCATTGGAGCCGGTATTTGAATTCTTGAAGGATCAGAATTTAGGAAAAGTATACATCCAACCTCAAGAAAAGGAAATTGAGCGTTACATTTTTGAAACTGAACAGTCAATTATACTACAGTCCCTTATTTCAAAAGCACCAACTCAAAAAGTCGGAAAAGTTACCACTGTTACCATTGAAAAAATGATAGGAGATCTGTTTAGTGACAAAAATCTGTTGATTGCTTTTCAGGGAAGTGAATTAGTCCACATTATAAATAATGCATACCAACGTTACTCGATTAATTTCACAACATTATTCCATTATGCCAGAAGGCGGGGGAAAGAGGCAGATATTAAAAGTTTTCTAACCGAAAAAACTGATATCCCCAAGAATTTTATCTATGATAAAACCTGAATCTATAACATCAGAATAGATAGCCGAAAGAAGAAGAAAACCATTTCGATGTAAAAGTATATTTAAATTATTAAACTATACCCGATCAGGTATATAATTATCACAAATTCAATATATTATACCCGTTCGGGTATATTATTTAAATATGAGTATCTAATTATACCTTTTAAGATCTGTTATCCAGAAGGCAATTATTTTCCAAAAAAAGCAATAATCTGTCCCAGATGAACCATTATTTTCCAGCGAGAAGATAAAAATGGAAAATAATTTCCAGAGAGTGATAAAAAAGCGAATGGAAGATTATACGTCTATAAAAACAGCAATTTTTATTTAATTATATTTGTATTTATGCAGTATGTTCAAAATATAACTATATTTATGCAAGAAAATATGGTTTTATGCAAAAGGTTTAGATTTTAAAATATTTGACGTATGTATGAAAAACCAGTAGGAAGCACTTGGCTAAAACAGAACTTTCAGCTTTCAAATATTAAGTTGTCTCATGAATCTTATCTTGGTACAAGATCAAAAGTTGAAGTATTGCAAGATGGGACAGTAATAGAAACCTTTCAGAAGATGCAATATGCTCTTAAAGCAGACAATCCTTTAAGTCATTTTGAGTTTGCTCTGAAATATGATGATGTTCAAATGAATTTTTTTCAGGCTGTTCTAAAATGTATCCCTGTAAAAGATATAGTTAAATTTATAAAATCTGCTCCAAACTTTAAATATTCCAGAAAGATTGGATTTTGGTACGAATTCTTGGCTGGAGGACACTTACCCATTGAAGACAGACCAAACATTAACTATGTAGATTTAATCGACTCTAAACGTTATTTTACAGGTGTAAATGTTAAGAATAGTAGGTGGCGAATAAATAATAATTTACTGGGAGATGTAGGTTTTTGTCCTACTATAAAGAGAACGGATGCTATTTTAAAAGTACTTCAGCTTAATTTATCTGAGACACTCAGGGAACTCTCAAAAAACTATTCCCCAGAGATATTAAAAAGGGCCAATAATTATCTATATAAAAAGGAAACACGTTCATCTTACCAAATAGAAAAAGAAGAACCAACACCAGAACGCATTGAAAGATTTGTAAGTTTATTAAGTAATGCCGGTAAGAAAGATATTAGAGAGCTGCTTAGTGAGGAATCTCTGGTAATGTTACAGAATCAAATTGTTGATCCACGTTTTGCAGCGACAAGTTTTCGTGATTTTCAAAATTATATTGGCCAAACAACATGGAATTATGATGAGATCATTAATTATGTTTGTCCACCACCGGAATTTCTTTCAGATTTAATGAAAGATCTTTCAAATACTGCCATTAAAATGGAAGGTGTTAATCCAATTGTCCGGGCAGCAGCTATAGCTTTTGGGTTTGTTTTTATTCACCCATTTGAAGATGGAAATGGAAGAATTCATAGATTTCTAATACATGATTTTTTATCGAGGGATAATTTTTTACCTTCAGGAATGATAATTCCGGTTTCTGCTCATATGGTAAATAATATGAAACTCTACGATGATACTCTTGAAGCTTATTCTAAGCCACTAATGTATTAATCAAGTACACAAAAAATGAAGAACAGAAATTAATCGTCTTAAATGCTTCTGAAGTTGAGGGATATTATAGGTTTCCAGATCTAACCACACAAACTGAATACCTTTGTAAAGTAATCGAAGCCTCTATTTCCCATGACCTTCCAAATGAATTAAATTTCTTACAAAACTATGATGAGGCTAAAGAATTAATGAAGCAGAAGATCGATATGCCAGATAAACTTATTGATTTATTTATCCGATTTACTCATCAGAATAATGGAGTTTTTCCCAAAAAGGAGAAGGAATACTTTCCAGATGCTAAAGGATGACGAAATAGAGGCACTTCAGTCTATTTTTCAAGATGTCTTTAGATTAGAAAAATAGTCGGACCGAGGTATCTAATATTCATATCTAAAATTATGCAATAACAATCAATCATATTTAATCTTATGCATGAATATTTGTTTCTATGCAAAATTTATGTTCTTTGATTATATGATTGGTTTTATATTTCTTTAAAGCATATTTCGCTAATAAAGATTATACCAGATCATAGAGTTCTTTACGTGTCAGTGTAACCTTTTCCATAATATCGAATTAAGAATGGTTACTAAAGATATAAATCAAAAATCAAATTCCAGAAGTTCCTCATCCTTGATCACTTCATCCCATAATTTCCTGAACATTAGTTCATCGTATTCTTCTTTGTCCATCAGTCTCCAAAGTACATAAGTGCCTTTCTGTCATGGTATGCCGAACAGTAATTATCTCATTCTTCGAGATAAAAAACAGGCTGCAGTATAGGTAACCTCTCTCGATATGGACATTAGTTACCCGTACAATGTTGACAAAGCCATTTTCCTGGTATGTAAATAAGCTATTAAGTTTTAGCACTTTACCTGTTGTGCAAATACTGTCGCTTTCGATGAAATACCATGATGAAAAGAAATGGCATCCAAGTCGAAGGAACCAAGATTTTAATTGTTTTCTCAGACAATGGAAGAAAAATTGTATTTCAATGTATAATGTACTCATATTCTGACATTTTGATGTATCCCGGGGGATCCCTCCCCCCGGTATACTCCCGGTCTACCCGTCCGTAGGTGATACAGAAGGGTTTCTTAAAGCAAAGTAAAACTTTTCCAGATCCAATAATAAATACCTTGCTGAATTGAAATATCCTCGAAAGTTGTCAGAAAAAAATATTCCGGAAAAGAATTTAATGACGTCCAAAATATCTTTGATAATTATTTTTTATAAAAATTTTATAAAATTTACAAAATTTATAATAAATTGCAGTTATGTAATTGATACTGAGATTATATCAAAGAAGTTATTAAATGTTTCTCATCATTAATAACCACAAGCGTTTAAGGAAAAAATTTGTGGCAGATTTTGGCGGATTTTGTGGCAGACACTAAAAAACCCCTTGAATATCAAGGGGTTAAAAGGGTCAAAAGGGCGGTGCGGACGGTACGCCAATTTAATTGTTCTTTCTAATCTGATTTGCTCATTCTGTCTTACTGAAAAGCTCATTTAATCACATTCATAGATTAAAGCAAAACTGAAAGAATAAGAAAGATTAAATAATTGTGGGGAATATGTGGGGAATTATATACCTTTGAGGTGTTATAAACCAAACCCCAAAAAACATGGCAAGTATTCACTTTCTTATCAAATCAAAGGAAAAGGGGCAACTGACAACCATTTATTTGAGATTTAAGGACGGACGGAAAACCGACTTAATTCTTCCAAGACATCTAAAAAAATATTCCCTGAATATTGGAGTAACAAAACTGAAATGATTGTTCAGCGGGCTGAAAGAAACGAGGTCTTTGAAAAAAGTGATCTGGAAGGTTTGAATGACTATTTCACCCAGTTGAAAGACTTTGTCTTAAAGGAAAGCAATAAACTTACTATTCCAGCTTCAAAGGAATGGCTGAAGGATGTTCTTGAAGGGTTTGACCGCTGGCTAAAGAAAGAGGAACCAGCAGGAAAGGAAACCCTTAACCAGTACATCAAAAGGTTTGTTGATGAGGCAACCAGCGGCAAAAGGCTGGCAACTATCAGAAACTTAAAGAAAAAATACAGTTATGGTTCCCTTCGTGTATTGAGGGGCTTCATGTTATCCTTTAATCTGTTTCAGGGTATTGAGAATGAAGGTATAAAGCCACGCAAGGGGGCAAAGGTGTACCCGAAGCAACCATATAAGCCCCTTAATTGGAATGATGTTTCTATTGACACCTACAATGATTTTGTTCAATACTTTTATAGTCGGGGTTGTGGCCCAAATTACGTTGGTAAACATTTAAAAAGCCTCAAAACCATTATGAGGGCAGCACGTGAAGAAGGGCTTCATAGTAACATGGAAATTGAGCGGAAGGCATTTCAGACTTTATCTGAAGAAACTGAACATATCTACTTGACCGAAGCAGAACTGAAGGCACTCTATGAAGTTGACTTATCAGATAATAAACACTGTCAGGTGGTGCGGGACGTATTTCTAGCGGGCTGTTATACTGCTCAGAGGTATTCCGATTACAGTAAGATCAATAAGTCAAATATCAGGGAAATTGACGGTAAAAGGTTCATTGAATTGATACAGAAAAAAACGGGTGAACGGTGTCTTGTTCCTGTCAGGCCCGAAATGGAAACAATCCTAAAGCGATACAACTACACCCTGCCAAAAACATTTGAACAGAAAGTAAATGAGAGAATCAAAAAGATCGGCGCAAAGGCAAAGATTACAGAGCTTATTCAGGTTGAAAAGAATAAGGGCGGCCTGAAGGTTAAAACATCCGTTAAAAAAGTGATTTAATTTGCACACATACGGCCACGACGTACAGGGTGTACAATGATGTATTTGGCTGGTATACCAATATTAGACGTGATGAAATTCAGCGGCCACAAGACCCCAAAAGAGTTCCTGAAGTATATTCGTATCGGTACGGAAGAAACAGCTTTGAAGCTGTCGTCGCACTCCTTATTTTGTAGGGAATAGTTTATCAGTTGCGAAGTAAAAATGACGTTTTAAACACCAAAATTAAAAATCAAAATCAGATCAAAATGTTGTCTGTAAAAATATTTATGTAATTATTTACGGGCTATTTTTCAAGTCATTTTTAATTAACTGGCTATCAATTATTTGGTAGCCTTTTTTCTTGTTTGAATAAACTGAACAGCTTGTTGGTAACGTAAGGGTAAGCAAATATGGTTTCTAACTGGATGGAGGAAATAACCTACCTTAAAAGTACTATAAAATAAGCGGACGGCGAATATACCCAATTAGTACTCGAGTTCTTAAAGGGGTAGAGAATATTAATACTTTCCGAGAAGAACGAATTTGCTTCTTAGGAATATACGAAATTGATTTTGGGCTTGGAGCTAAGGTTAAAGGCGTTGAATTATATAAGTTTTTTATTTAGATCGAAAATTTTATTGTTTTTCCTTGAAAATTCGTTAAATCTTACAGATTCTTTTGTTCAAGCTAATATTTAGCTTTTCTTATAAAGCTATTATTTCTTTTCTGTATATGTCCTAAATCAATTTTTTCCGTAGAGTTCCAATTTTTAAACGGTTTTAAAAAATACCAAAAATTCGTAATGTTATTCTAATGTTTTGGTTCTACGTAACTTTTAAAGTTTTAAGTTTATATAATATTTTAGGCTACGTTCTAGTACCGCCTTTAGTTTTACTAGGTAAATAAGGTATATTAACCCGTTTCTTTTGTAACAAATTCCTTCTTTTTTTAAGTATTTTTTTAAAAAAACTTCGTTCCCTTTGGAACTATGATAATTTACTTTAGATTCCGAGACTTTTATTATTAATTTATATTTATTAGCAATAAATATATAATATATTATTTATAAGAATTATTTATTATATAGATTTTGAATTCATAACCCGGTTTTCAATATTTATAGCATTTTATATATAATAAATTTCTTTATATAAAGTTTCTTTGTCTTTTAGTTATTTAATTGAATTCAACCGTTTTAGATTAATAGTAAGACTTTATATAGCTTAAATAGCTTTGAATTTTCATATTTTTTAAACCGATTTTGAAATATAAGTTCAAAAACTCGTAAAGTTGAACTTTTATTACATTAGAAAAAAAAGAAAAAAAAGCAAAAATATCTGGCGATACAGGGATTCGAACCCTGGACCTAGCAACACTCCTTTATACCTATCCAAGCCTATACCTGGACCGGTATATAGGATAAGCGTACTATGCTTTTAACCACTAAGCTATATCGCCTTTTGTTTCTATTTCTTATAAATTTAAATATATATACTAAATTTATAATATTAATAATAATTCTTAAATAAAATTCAATAAAAATATAGTTGAAAATTACTATATTTAGAATATAAGAAACTTATATAAGTAGCTTTTATAGTTCTTTTATTATTAGCGTTTTAAGTTAAAAAAACCGAAAAAAATAAAAAATTATTTACAGAAATATAAAAAATCCGAGAATCTAAATCGGAGGATTTATAAAGGTTTTAACGCTCGACTAATTTAAATATTTAAGTCCTTAAAAAGCATAATATTGATAAAGTTATAGCGGTTTAAAGCCTAATTTTATAAAATAAATAATACTTTTCGATTTATCGTTAATAAAAGCTAGATATTTAGAATATTATATATATAATATATCTTATATAGGTAGTTTTGATCGTAGATTTTATATCAAAAATTTAGTTTACATATTTTTCTTTTAATAAAAAGTTATAAATTTTTTAATTAAAAGTTCTTCGATTATATAATTTTTAAAGCTTAATAATACTATAATATATATAGTAGTTTATTTATAAATATTTTTATATATATAGCTTCTATATTTATTGTCCATTTTAGAATATCTTTAATATTTAAAACGAAATAAATTTACTTATAAAAGAAAATTTTCTTTTCGTTTTTTTCGATCGAATTCAATTAAATTATATTAAATTTAGGATTTTATATAACAGAATAAATCTTAAGCTTTCGTTATTCTTAACCCGATTTTAAAAAAGTTAAAAACTCGCTAAGCTATATTATATATATCGAAGAATTATTATTAAAAGAATTAAAAAAAAAAGTAAAAAGCCCTTATCTACTTCCGGATCGAAACTTCGCTTTTTATCAAAAACTTAAAACCTTAACTTTATTTACTACATTAATAATTAATAAAATTAAAGTTTTAAATAAATAAATTTACTTTCTTATAATTATTATGAAATAGAACTACGGGAATCTTCAAAGTAAATATAAGAAAGACGGAAAATATTGAATTCTTTCCGGAAATAGTATATATATTTTTCAATTATAAGCCCGGCTACCGGTAATATTTAATTTATATATCGTTACCCGGTCGAAAACTATCGACCGATTCAAACGGCGTATAATAAATAAAAGCAACGTTTACCAAAATAAAAAAAATTAGCGGCGTATAATAAATATAATTTTCGATTTTTACCGTATACGTAATATAACTAATAATAGGAAAAACTAAAGTAGGTATAAGACGGGAATATTCAAAATAATACCGGGGGAAAATAAATATAAATATTAAGATATTTCAATCGAAATCTTAACCGTATCACTTAATCTAAAAATAGGTTTCCGGTAATAAATGTAACGGCGTAAATTAAAGGGAATAAATTAAGAAAATATTAGCTAATATAAAAGATTACGTATATAATAAACGGGTATCGATATATACCGGATTATAATCGAAATATCAGAAAGTTCAACGTTCCGGGATGATTGATAATCGGGCGATTATAAGACTATATCTAATTGAAATACGAATTAAATTAAAAATAAAATAAAAATAAAATAAATATCGAATAAAATAAAAATAAAATAAATATCGAATAAAATAAAAATAAAATAAAAACAAAATTATAATATAAATAAAATTAAAAAGTTAATGAAAGTAGAAATAAAAAAGAAAAATTATTTTAAATGTAATAATAATCGGATAAATATATAATAAAAATAAGATTTCAAATAAAAGATTAAAAAAATTATTCGAAAAAGTAAAATAAAAATAAAATTTTAATTAAATAATAAATATGACGAGAAAGTTAAAGGAAGAATATAAAGAAAAAAATAGAAGAAAAAGTTAAAAAGAAAAATAAAATTAAAGTTTAAATATAAATTAAAATTTTAATCGAACCCTAACGTAACCCGTAACCGTTAAATATAGAGAGAAAAAAGATATTAATAAATAAAAATAAAATTAAAAGAAAAGGTAAAAATAAAAGGAAAAATAAAAGAAAAGTTAAAGATAAGAATTAAAAGAAATATAAAGATAGATATCT
>CAVVGP010000198.1:0-15224 GCA_963747625.1 uncultured Bacteroidales bacterium
GGTCCACACGGGGATACAGGTCTTACCGGCCGGAAAATCATAGTAGATACCTATGGCGGACATGGGGCACACGGCGGCGGTGCCTTTTCGGGCAAAGACTCTTCCAAAGTTGACAGGTCTGCTGCCTATGCTGCGCGCCATATAGCAAAAAACCTTGTTGCAGCAGGAGTTTGTGATCAGGCACTAATACAGGTCGCATACGCTATAGGGGTAGCAGAACCCGTTGGCCTGTATATAAATACTTATGGTACAGCTAAACCAAAAGACAATAAAGGCAATGTCCTGAATGATGGTGAGATCGCCAGGATAATCAATAAACTCTTCGATATGAGGCCATACTCGATAGTTCAGCGCTTTGGACTTAAAAACCCTGTCTTCCTGCCAACAGCATCATACGGGCATTTTGGCCGTGACAGCTACTCGGCAGCTGTGGATGTTTATTATGAGGTCCCGGGCAGTAAGCCTAAAGCTGTTAACGGCAACGGCAAAAAAGTCTACAAGAAAAAAGTTGAATTTTTTGCGTGGGAAAAGCTGGATTATGTTGATAAGATAAAGAAGGCATTTAAGCTCTAGAACTTCCGATATTTCTTCGTTCTTTCGCCCCCGTCAGGGGGGAGACAACGGGAAGTTCAAATAGCAGCCTGTCTAGAACGACGCTTTTACTATCCTGGCGATATTATCGGACCTCCCTAACGTGTAATAATGAATTCCCGGAACACCAAGCTTAATTAGTTCACGTGATTGTGCAACGGCCCACTCTATTCCTACTTCTCTTGCTTCAGGATCATTTTTGCATTTATTGACAGCCGAAAAAAGATCATTTGGCAAATCTATATGAAATGTCTGGGGGAGTAGTTTAATATCATTAAGCGCCGAGATAGGCTTAATGCCGGGTATTATTGGAACAGTGATCCCTATTTTTCTGCACTCATCCCTGAATCTGCAAAATTTGTTATTATCAAAAAACATCTGGGTCACAATATAGCTGGCTCCTGCATCAACTTTTCGTTTGAGGTTCTCCATATCAACCTGCCTGTTGGCCGCTTCAAAGTGCTTTTCGGGATAACCTGCAACACCAATACAAAAGTTGGTAGGATCAGCATTTTCGAGATTATCTTCAAGATATTTACCCTTGTTCATGTCAATAATTTGCTGTACTAGCTCATATGTATGAGTATGGCCATTCTTCTCAGGTATGAATGTCCTGCTTCCCTTCTGAGGATCTCCTCTTAATGCCAGGACATCATCAATGCCAAGGAATCTCATCTCAATGAGTACATTCTCTGTCTCCTCTTTTGTAAAACCCCCGCAGAGAACATGCGGAACTACAAGTATGTTGTATTTGTATTTTACAGCTGCTGCCAGAGCAAATGTGCCGGGGCGGAGACGGACAACCCTTTTCTCAAGAAGACCATCGGGCCGTTCCCTTAAAATGGTCTCATTCCGATGGGATGTGAAGTTAATATAGGCAGGTTCATATTCAATAAGTCTGTCAATAGCTGCATATGTTCGCTCAATACTATGCCCTTTCAGCGGAGGAAGTAGTTCAAATGTGAATAATGGTCCCTTTGCGTTTTTTATTTTTTCTATTACGTTCATTTCAAAATCATATTATATATTCGGAGCGAGCCATTTTGCAGCTTCATCGATTGTAAAATTCTTTCTCCTTGCATAATCTTTTAACTGGTCCGAGTCTATTTTTCCTATATTAAAATATGTTGATCCGGGGTGTGAAAAAATATAGCCGCTGACTGATGCAGGAGGCATCATGGCAAAGTTTTCGGTAAGAGCTACGTCTATCGCCTTTTCAGCGCCCAGGAGATCAAAGATAACCTGCTTTTCAGTGTGATCGGGACAGGCAGGGTAACCCGGTGCAGGTCTTATTCCCCGGTACTTAAGTTTCAGCAACTCATCGATAGTAAGATTCTCCTGTTTTGCATAACCCCAATAATCTCTCCTGATCTTTTCATGAAGCCATTCAGCTGAAGCTTCAGCAATACGATCGCTGAGTATCCTTATCATTATAGTGGCATAATCATCTTCCTTATATTTGTCAAACAGTACATTATCAATGTCAGCTGTCACAACAAAAGCACCGATCCAGTCATTCAAACCTGAGCCCGCCGGAGCAATATAATCAGAAAGCGAAAGATTAGGAAAACCTTTTTCTTTTGGTTCCTGGTTTCGCAAAAATCTGAAAACGGATTTTATTTTCGTTCTGTGCAGATCTGAAAATACCTTAACATCATCTCCTTCTGAAACAGCGGGGAATAACCCAAAAACGGCTTTTGCGGTCAGAATTTTCCCGCTGATTATTTTCTCAAGGTACATCTGTGCATCATTAAACAACTTCTTTGCCTCCTCTCCTTTTACAGGATCACTGAAAATTGCGGGATATTTACCCGACAACTTCCAGGCAAAGAAAAAGAACGTCCAATCGATATAATTTCTCAGATCATTAAGGTCAATATCGTGAAAAATGTGAAGACCGGGTTTAGCTGGTTCATAAAGCTTAATAGTCTTCCAGTCGGTTACATATTTGTTTTGCCTCGCTTCACTTAATGAAAGGAAATTCTTTACAGTCTGATGCGAACTATGTTCCTCCCGCATCTTTTTGTACCTTGCCTTAATTTCTGAGACATATGTGCTGTTGTTCTCCTGAAGCAGCGATGAAATTACTCCGGCTGCTTTTGATGCATCTTTAACGTGAATAACCGATTCTGAATACATTGGCGCGACTTTAACAGCGGCATGAATCTCGGAAGTTGTTGCCCCTCCAATAAGAAGAGGAAGCTTTATTTTTCTGCGTTCCATTTCTGAGGCGACATGAACCATCTCTTCCAATGAAGGTGTAATCAGTCCGCTAAGGCCAATTATATCAACTTTTTCGTTGACAGCAGTATCGATTATCCTTTCAGCCGGAACCATAACACCAAGATCTATTATTTCATAGTTATTACAGGATAGTACAACTCCTACAATATTCTTACCTATATCATGGACATCACCTTTGACTGTGGCGAGCAGAACTTTACCGGCAATCTTTTTTCCTTTCCCCTTGCTTTCCTGTTCAATATATGGAGCAAGTTTAGAAACAGCTTTCTTCATTACCCTGGCACTCTTAACAACCTGCGGAAGAAACATCTTACCTGATCCGAAGAGGTCTCCCACCTCATTCATTCCTCCCATCAATGGTCCTTCAATAAGTTCAATCGAACGCTTAAAGAGAGGTCTTGCCTCCTCAACATCCTGTTCAATAAATTCATCCAGACCCCTAATCAGCGAATGCTTAATCCTGTCAATAACAGGGAGCTGGCGCCAGGCATCCTCTTTCTCTTCTTTTTTGCCTTTATTTTTTATCCCCTCGGCAAACTTCACAAGCCTCTCAGTGGAATCCTTCCTCCTGTTTAGTATAACATCTTCGACAAGATGAAGAAGGTCAGGCTCTATTTCACTGTATACCTGCAACATGCCAGGATTGACGATTCCCATATCAAGACCGGCTTTAACGGCATGGAAAAGGAAAACAGAGTGCATTGCTTCGCGAACAACATCTGTCCCCCGGAATGAAAATGAGAGGTTGCTTATGCCACCGCTTACTCTGGAATAAGGAAGGTTTTGTTTAATCCATTCTGTAGTTTTAATGAAATCAACAGCATAGTTATTATGTTCTTCAATTCCAGTTGCTATTGCAAGCACATTCGGATCAAAAATAATATCTTCAGGTGGAAATGCCAGTTTATCGACAAGCAGTCGATAGCTTCTTCCGGCTACACTGATTCTTTTCTCCAAAGTGTCAGCCTGGCCAGTTTCGTCGAATAACATAACAACTGCAGCTGCACCATATTTTCTTACTGTACGGGCATGTTCAAGAAATACCTTTTCTCCTTCCTTCAGGCTTATTGAGTTTACGATTGATTTTCCCTGTATGCACTTAAGAGCTGATTCGATAGTATTCCATCGCGAAGAATCAATCATCAGCGGAAGTTTTGAAATATCCGGCTCTGCCATGATGAGATTAACAAACTTCACCATTGCTTTTTCCGAATCCAGCATAGCTTCGTCCATACAGATATCTATTACCTGCGCTCCGCCGTCAACCTGGCTCCGGGCAACTGCAAGCGCTTCATCATATTTTCCCTCTCTGATAAGTCTTGCAAATTTTATTGAGCCTGATACATTGGTGCGTTCTCCGATATTCACGAAGTTGGTTTCAGGTGTAATAGTAAGTACCTCGAGTCCACTCAGCCTGGTATATCTTTTAATCTCAGGTTTTACTCTTGGTTTATAATGTACTGATGCCTCGGCTATTTTCCTAATATGCTGGGGAGTTGTGCCACAACAGCCTCCTATAATATTTACCCACCCTTCTTTCATAAAATCTTCAGCAATCAGAGCCATAAATGAAGCTGACTGATCATATTCACCAAACTGGTTTGGCAAACCTGCATTCGGATGTGCTGAGACATAAAAGCCCGACTTCATTGATAATTCCTCAACAAACGGACGCAGCTGTTCAGCTCCGAGAGCGCAGTTCAATCCAATACTGAATAGCGGAAAATGTGATACTGATACTATGAATGCTTCGAGTGTCTGACCTGTAAGTGTTCTCCCGCTCGCATCTGTAATTGTGCCTGAAACCATCACGGGGAGGGTCGTCCCTTTTTCCTCAAATACCGAATCGATCGCAAAAAGAGCAGCCTTACAGTTCAGAACATCAAATACTGTTTCAATAAGAAGAATATTTACACCTCCGTCAATAAGTCCCCGGGCCTGCTCGGAATATGCCTCAACAAGCTGATCGAAAGATACTGACCTGGCACCCGGATCATTTACATCCGACGACATAGATGCTGTACGATTAGTCGGACCCAGGGTACCGGCTATATAATGTTCTTCAGGCTCACCTGAATTTTCAAATTCAACTATTGCTTCAGCTGCAAGATGTGCGGCACGAAAGTTCAGGTTATAAACCTGGTCCTCCATACCATAATCTGCCATTGAGATCCTGTTGGAATTAAATGTATTTGTTGTGATTATATCTGCCCCTGCTTCAAGATATTGCATATAAATACCTTTTATTATTTCAGGTTTTGTAATCGACAACAGATCGTTATTCCCCTTCTGTGGTTTTGGATGATCTTTGAATTGTGTGCCACGGTATTCATTTTCCAGAAGCCTGTGCTTCTGTATCATGGTCCCCATAGCTCCATCAAGAATGAGGATCTTTTGCTGAATGATGTCTTCAATTTTTCGTTTCAAATCGATAAATATCTTTTTTATTCCCTTTTTTATTCTAATTTTTAAAATCTGTTACCACAAGGAGGTCTTACTGAAAAGTTCATTGTATAACTTTTCTTCCTGTATTCACTATAAAAACATCCAGATCACGAAGTTGTTTCCGCAAACTGTAGAGTCTTTCAAGATTTACCACTCCTATAACATATTTATAAAATTTACTGCTAAAGTATTCCGACACTTCTTCAAATCCAAATAATTCTTTATCCTTTTCATCATTATACCTTAAGTAAACCTCCAGTTTGAAGTTTCGGGTATATTTTGATACCGTCCCCTGCCGGAATTTTTTATACTCATACCTGTATCCATAAGAATTTGCAGATATGTCAGACAGAACTGCGCTTCCGGTTGCATGACCACCGGCTCCTTTTCCGCTAAAAAATTGTTTATCTGCAAATGCAGCTTCTGTTATGACCCCATTATATTCATTATCTACATTATAGAGATATTTATCGGAAGAAATAAAACGCGGAAGGACGAAACTGGTTATCGTGTTTTCATTCGTTTTTCCTACAAAAGGCACCAGTTTAATCTTAAATCCCTTCTCTTTCGCATGCTGTATATCGAATTTTGAAATAGCATTTATCCCATAATGAAAGACCTTTCAGGTTCAAGGAACAACCCGTAAGCATGACCGGTTATTATACAAAGTTTGTACTTTGCATCCCACCCTTCAACGTCAAGAGTTGGGTCAGATTCTGCAAAACCCTTTTCCTGAGCTTCTTTTAATGCGTCTTCATATGGGATTCCATCATTATGCATTTTTGTGAGGATATAGTTTGTAGTACCGTTTAGAATACCGCGGAGAGAATAAAGCAGTTCATTATCATAATACTCCTCAAGGTTTCTTATTATAGGAATACTTGCACCTGCAGACGCCTCATAGAGCAGGGAAACTTTATATTCCGACTGCATATCGACCAGCTCCTTAAAATGTCTGGCTACCATCATCTTATTGGCAGTCACAACATTTTTCCCCTTCTACATTGCGGTTGCAACAATATTGAATGCTTCATCTGCATCATCAATTAGTTCGACAACCAGATTTATTGATGTATCATTAAGGATATCGTTTTTATCGAAAGTGAAATTTGTCATCGGGATCCTTCTTTTTTTTGTGTGGTCTTTAACACAAATCTTCACTATATCGGCTTTGAATCCTTTACTGCTGTTCAGCACATCATGCAGTCCCTGACCTACACAACCGTAGCCGAACAGACCAATTCTTAATTTTTCCTGTGTCATTTTTATAATACCTGTTTGAAAGCCTGTTCAAAATCATAAATAATATCATCAATATGCTCTATACCAACTGAAACCCTGAAAAGGCCAGGATCTATTCCCACAGCCAGCTGCTCTGCCGGGAAAGCTGTGAATGAGTAGTTGCTGACAGGTTGAATTATAAGTGTTTTGGCATCTCCGACATTTGCAAGGTGACTTACAAGTTCAAAATGCTCAACCAGTTTTACTGCCCGTGATTTCTCTGCCTTAAGGATAAAACTCAGGACGCCTCCTGCTCCTTTTGGTAGGTATTTTTTTGCAAGAAAATGATAAGGACTTCCTTCCAGTCCGGGATAATTTACTTTTTCAACTCCCGGATGTGATTCAAGCCATTTTGCCAAGTGCAAGTGTGTTCTGAATATGACGTTCCATCCTGAGCGAAAGAGTTTCCAGTCCCTGGAGAAGCAGGAAAGAGTTGAACGGACTTATTGCAGGACCAAGGTCCCGTAATCCTTCCACACGGGCTTTTACTATGAATGCAATATTTCCTGCCGGCGAAGTCTGAGAAAAGATCTCTCCGAAGATTTTCCCATGATAGCCTTCTGCAGGCTCGGTAAAGACAGGGAAATTCCCATTGTTCCAGTTAAAATTGGCAGCATCAGTTATCACTCCTCCTATACTTGTTCCATGTCCTCCAATCCATTTTGTTGCCGATTCCACAACAATATTTGCACCATATTCAATAGGCCGGCAAAGATAACCGCATGCGCCAAAGGTATTATCAACAACAAGTGGAAGACCATGCTTTGCGGCAAGTTTTGAAAAAGCTTCAAAATCAGGTATCTCGAAACCCGGATTCCCGATTGTTTCAACGTAAATGGCTTTTGTATTACTATCGATAAGTTTTTCGAACGAGTCGGGATTCAGGTCTTTTGCAAACCGGGCCCCGATCCCGAAATTTGCAAAAGTGACTTTAAACTGATTATGACTGCCGCCGTAAAGAAATGGTGAGGTAATAAAGTTCTCCCCGTTCTTCATGATTGTAGTAAGTGCAATGAACTGTGCCGCATGCCCCGAGGAGACTGCCAGTGATGCAGTGCCTCCTTCAAGGGCTGCAACTCTTTTTTCAAAAACATCAGTAGTAGGATTATTTATACGGGTATAGATATTGCCCCATTCAGCCAGGTCAAAAAGATCTGCTGCATGTTTTGCATTTTTAAATACATACGATGATGTCTGATACAGAGGCACAGCTCTTGATAATGTTTCTTTATCGGGTTGATGACCTGCATGAACCTGCAGTGTTTCAAATTTTATTTTTCTGTCTTTCATTTTATCTGATTTTAAATTTTACAAATACCGGACGGGCAGAAACAAGAATCTCCCTGAGATTTCCGGCTGTTGATTAAGAATTTGAATGATTACAAATCAAAGCTTTTACCTGCACATGCACATAGGCATAAGCGGCATGATAAAGTTGTTGTGCGTTAAATGAATCGAATTCATTGTTATTTGTGTTAAATTTTTATCATCTCCCGCTTTCCGGGATTAGGTTTTGGCACCGTTCTCCTAAACTGCAGGATTGGTTGCCAGGGTTTCACAGAGCCTAATCTCTTCACCCTTCTTAATAAAAACCAAACACCCTTTAATGGAAGGAATATTTGATTTGTGGGGTCAAAGGTAGAAATGATTTTTTAAAATGCAAAAAAATCATGCAATTCACCCTGTCTTTTTTGCCTCTCCCTAAATCCTTCCCCCAAGGTGGAGGGACTTAATTACATGATTATCTTCTTCTTACTGGGGGTATCTAAAAAGTCATTTTTAACCACAAATTCCGATAGCTATCGGAACGCAAAGCAGGCGCAAAGTTCGCAAAGTTAAAACACTGCCATACAGTTCTTTGCGATCTTCGTGTAATCCCGATAGCTCCCGATAGCTATCGGGACGGGACTTAGCGGCCTTTGCGGTTAATGGATTTTAACTTTTTCAACAGCCCCTAGGGATGTGGCACATTGAACTACTGGAATAATTTGGGGGCAAGAAAATTTACCTTACTTTTGTCTTACAAAACAGCTGTATAATGCAAAACAACCTTTCCCTTTATAACACACTTTCGAAAAAGAAAGAGCCTTTCAGACCTATCCATCCCCCATTTGTCGGAGTATATGTTTGCGGTCCCACGGTCTACAGTGATGCCCATCTGGGACATGCCCGCCCGGCCATAACCTTCGATATGCTTTTCCGTTATCTGACACATCTTGAATATAAAGTGCGTTATGTCCGTAATATAACAGATGTCGGGCATCTCGAGAATGATGCCGATGAGGGGGAAGATAAAATTGAAAAAAAAGCACGCCTCGAACATCTTGAACCAATGGAAGTTGTTCAGAAATATATGAACACCTTTTATAAAAACATGGATCAGCTGAATACACTTCATCCCTCTATTGAACCAAGGGCATCAGGGCATATTATTGAACAGATCGAATTTATTAAAACCCTTATAAAGAGAGGTTACGCTTACGAATCAAACGGCTCGGTATATTTCGACATATTAAAATACAATCAGAAACACAGGTACGGGAAACTATCCGGCAGGGTTCTGGATGACCTGATCAGCAATACCCGTGAAACAGAGGGACAGGAGGAAAAACGGAATTCCTTTGATTTTGCTTTATGGAAAAAAGCTAGTCCTGAGCACTTAATGAGATGGCCTTCTCCATGGAGCAATGGATTTCCGGGATGGCACCTCGAATGTTCTGTCATGAGCATCAAATATCTCGGTGAAGAATTTGACATTCACGGAGGAGGAATGGATCTGATGTTTCCGCATCATGAATGTGAAATAGCCCAGTCTACAGCTGCACTGGGGAAAGAAACGGTTCATTGCTGGATGCATAATAATATGATCACCATCAACGGACAAAAGATGGCCCGCTCGCTTGGTAATTTTATCACTCTCGATCAGCTTTTCAGTGGCAATCATCCGGTACTGGAGCAGGCATATTCGCCAATGACCGTCAGGTTTTTTATCCTTCAGGCTCATTACCGCAGCACTATTGATTTTTCAAACGAAGCACTTCAGGCTGCAGAGAAAGGATACCAGAAACTTATTAAAGCTGTTGAATCTCTCAAAAAACTTAAACCTTCAGACCATTCAACAGTTGATATCGTCAAATTGAAGGAAAAATGCTACGAGGCACTCGATGATGATCTTAACAGCCCTGTCCTGCTGTCCCATCTTTTTGATGGTGTGAGGATTATTAACTCAGTTATTGACGGAACCGAGAAAATTGATCAGACCGGACTTGATATGCTAAAAACACTTTTGAACACATTTGTTTTTGATATCCTTGGTCTCAGGAATGAATCAGAAGGCCCGGGAGATGAGAATCTTACCGGCGAACTGATGAAGATCATAATAGATCTCAGGCAGGAAGCAAAAAATAATAAAGACTGGTCCACCTCAGATAAGATCCGGAATGAGCTGAAAAATGCAGGAGTTCTGTTAAAAGACCTCAAAGAAGGCGCAGAATGGGAACGAGAGTAATTAATATCGGCTCCATTCCACTTGGCGGCGACTATCCTATCCGTCTTCAGTCGATGACAAACACCGATACTCTCGATACTAAAGCATCTGTTGAACAATGCATAAGGATTATTGAAGCCGGAGCAGATTATGTAAGACTTACCACGCAGGGAGTCAGAGAAGCTGAGAACCTGGCTGTTATAAAAAAGGAGCTTCGTAAAGCAGGATTTGAGACTCCCCTGATAGCCGATATTCATTTTAACCCGGTTGCGGCAGAAAAAGCTGCCCGTATAGTCGAAAAAATCAGAATCAATCCGGGTAATTATACAGATAAAAGAGCTTCTTTTACAAAACTGGAGTTTACTGAAAAAGAGTACGGCGAGGAACTTGAGAAAATCCATACAAAGCTGCTCCCTCTCATTAATATATGCCTTGAAAACAAGACTGTCATTCGCGTAGGAATAAATCATGGTTCCCTCTCCGATCGTATTATGACACGATTTGGAAACACACCCAAAGGAATGGTTGCTTCTGCGATGGAGTTTATCAGAATATTCCGGGCAGAGAATTTCAGCGATCTTGTCCTGTCAATGAAATCATCCGATACCTCTGTAATGATTGAAGCCACGAGAATGCTCGTTGCAATGATGCAGCAGGAAGATTTATCATATCCTCTTCACCTTGGTGTGACTGAAGCAGGAGAAGGTGAAGACGGAAGGATAAGGTCATCAGCAGGAATAGGAGCATTGCTGGCTGAGGGTATTGGAGACACAATAAGGGTCTCTTTATCAGAAGATCCGGAAAAAGAGATACCGGTTGCAAGAAAATTAGCCGGGTATTATCCCCGGGGAATAACGCAAAAGGCACCTGAAAAACCTGTGAACTTTAAAATACAACCATCAAATGCCGGAATTCTTAAGGATATAAACGGCCCCATTGTAGTATCAAACATGACATCTTTTGCTGAATTAAATTCAGACACTTATAGAAAAGCAGGGTATTCTGAAGATACTGTCAGCGGTGAAATAAAAAAAAGCGATGGCTCTTCAGATCTGATAATAGTCAAAAATTGCCCCGAAAATATCCCTGAGGATGTTTCACTTGTGATTCCTTACAGGATATGGTATGAAAAAAGAGAAATTCACAGGCTGTACCCTTTATTTTCACCTGAGACATTTTATGACAGCATATACAAATCTGATAAATTAAATGTCCTGCTCACAGGGTCAAATTTCAATATAAAATACCTTAAGAATCCCGATCCTGAGACTTCACTTATTATATTCACCTTTAATCCTGAAAAGGAACGATATGCTGCTGACTATTTTCTTAATGCCCTTGAAGAAAACAATCTGAATCATAATATTGTGCTTAATCCGCTTTTTTTTCGAAGATAATCCTGAGGACCTTCAGATTAAAGCTTCTGCACTTCTGGGCGGGTATGTACTTGCCAAAAGAATTTCCGGAATTTCTGTTACCAATACAGGAGCTATTGAGTTTAAAGAAGTTACATCGGTTGCTTTTCAATTCTTCAATGCACAGAAACCCGTATTACACGCACAAGGTATCTTTCGTGCCCTACGTGCGGACGCACAAAATTTGATCTCCAGGAATCTGTCAGAAAAGTAAAAGAGGCCACCTCTCATTTTAAAGGCCTGAAAATAGCTGTAATGGGATGCATTGTTAATGGTCCGGGTGAAATGGCGGAGCCGACTACGGATATGTCGGAGCCTCAGCTGGCAAGGTTCATATTTACAAGGGTACCGTTCCGGTACCCTTGATGAACCTTGCCAGGCGGGCTCGACGTCTCGTTGAGTGCGCTCCCTGCCTCACCGGAGCCGTTGACAATGCATTCCCATTACAGCTATTTTCAGGCCTTTAAAATGAGAGGTGGCCTCTTACTTTTCTGACAAAAATTGTGGAGATCAAATTTTGTGCGTCCGCACGTGGGCACGAAAGATACCTTGTGCGTGTAAATCAGGTTTTCTGTGCATTGAAGAATTTGAAAAGGCAACCGATGTAACTTCTTTAAAATCAATAGCTCCTGTATTTGGTAACGGAAATTCCGGAAATTGCTTTCGCAAGTCATACCACCGGAGAGTGCAGAAGCTTTAATCTGAAGGTCCTCAGGATTCTGCTTCGAAAAAAAAGCGGATTAACACAATATTATGATTCAGATACTTTTTGTTCAAGGGCATTAAAAATAGTCAGCAGCACTATAGTTCCTTTGGGTTAAAGGTCAATATAATAAGTGAATGCAGGATCAGGAATTCTTAAGGTATTTTATATTGAAATTTGACCCTGTGAGCAGGACATTTAATTTCTGGGATTTTCTATATGCTGTCATAAAATGTCTAAGTGAAGTCAAGGGTACACATATAAATTCTGTTTTTAGTGCATATCCTGTAAGGAATGCACAAGTGAAAGCATCCTAGGGATATTTTGGGCAATTTTTGACTATTATCAGATCTGAAGAGCCATCAGCTTTTTTATTTCACAACAGCACCTGTATTGTGCTTTTTGTACTAACTGTCTGAATTTAATTGGGCAAAAGAATGTCATGTTTGATCTAGATGGGGCCGTTTATATCCTTAAGAATTCCGGGATTTGATGGTTGTATTTTAAAGTTCACAGGTTTTTCAGGTGCCTTTGCGTTATTCCCAGACCAGCTAATTTTCTTGCAACCATTCTGTCTTTTCCGGAGTCTTCTGATAAGAAGAACCCTATTGTGTCTCCAATCCCCTCAGCCAGCAATGCTTCTTATTGCTAGCTGACCTATGTTCCATCTTCACCTTCTCCTGTTCCAGTCACACCAAGGTGAAGAGGATATGATAAATCTTTCTGCATAGTTCAGAAACAAGCACTCTCAGTGGCTTCAATCATTACAGAGGGTATTCAGGATGATTTCATTGAGAAGAACAAGGATTGGCTGAAATTGTCTGCCCGGAATATTCTCATAAACTCATCGCAGAACAACCGTTCCTTGATATGTTCAATAGTGTGGTGAAGAGATTCATTTATACACAATGACAGTCTTGTTTTCAGACATATATTCATAGAAGGGAGCAGCTTGTATGGATTTTCTCAAGTTCTCACATATATTTTCAGTGAACTCCAGTTTTATAAAGAAGCTCTTTTATCTGTATAATTACCCGGATTGATTCTGATTTTTTGCGCTCTACGGCAGCTTTTCTGCACAACCGGGTTAAAATGAATATCAGCTATAAGACAAATATTCTTTACGAAGCTCCTTTTTTATAACAGCCAGGTTCTCACTTCTCTGACTCCTGCATAATCTATACTTCTCGTAATTGTATTTATCAGCTGAGATTGCTATCATTGTTCAACAGATGTATGGTTCCATATCAGTATTCAATCAACTGAAGCGGATAGGAATAATCACACCATGTGGAATGGAGCCAATATAATTACTCTCAGTTCCATTCTGCACCTTACTTGAGGTCTTTTAACACACTGCATTTTTCAGCTCATTGCCAGATACTTATTGTCATAGGAGCCAGTCTTTATTATTTTACTTCCTCCCTAATCTATATGATCTTCATCAGTTTCACCAGTAAGGTCTCATCTCCCGGGCCTTCTGATTCATTCTAACGATCAAAAACAAATGTGTTCAAAAGTGTTTTTAGCATATAGATCCATGTAATCATTCTCGGTTCCAGTCAATAACTGAGTTAATAATCCTCACCATCAAAAAGATGGGACACAGGACAGGGTTGTTAATCCATAGCATTTTTACTTCGATTTGACGATATAAATATTTGAATGGTCTGAAGGTTTAGTTTTTTGAGAATTGGACCGCTTAATAAGTTTCTGGTATTCTCAGCCTGAGAAGTGCTTGGTTTGAAAAATCAATGATACTGCGTAATGAGCCTGAAGGATAAAAAACCTGACGGTCATTGGCAAATATCCTTGCTCCAGTACAGAATAATACAGCTGAAAAGCTTCATCAAGAGTAATAAAATTACCAAGCGAGCCATGTTTTGCATTCCATGGTGATCATATATTATTATGCATAGGCAATAAACAGTTTCTTTCCCCAGTGAGCTGTAGACTGGGCTATTTCACATTCATGATGCGGAAACATCAGATCCATTCCTCCTCCGTGAATATCAAATTCTTCACCGAGATATTTGATGCTCATGAGCAGAACATTCGAGGTGCCATTGCCGGAAATCCATTGCATGGAGAAGGCCATCTCATTAAGTGCTCAGGACTAGCTTTTTTCCATAAAGCAAAATCAAAGGAGTTCCGTTTTTCCTCCTGTCCCTCTGTTTCACGGGTATTGCTGATCAGGTCATCCAGAACCCTGCCGGAATGATTTTCCCGTACTGTGTTTTTGATTGTATTTTAATATGTCGAAATATACCGAGCCGTTTGATTCGTAAGCGTAACCTCTCTTTATAAGGGTTTTAATAAATTCGATCTGTTCGATAATATGCCATGATGCCCTTCGTTCAATAGAGGGATGAAGTGTATTCAACTGATCCATGTTTTTATAAAAGGTGTTCATATATTTCTGAACAACTTCCATTGGTTGAGAGATCTTCGAGGCGTGCTTTTTTTTCAATTTTATCTTCCCCCTCATCGGCATCATTCTCGAGATGCCCGACATCTGTTATATTACGGACATAACGCACTTTATATTCAAGATGTGTCAGATAACGTAAAAGCTTATCGAAGGTTATGGCCGGGCGGCATGTCAGATGGGCATCACTGTAGACGTGGGACCGCAAACATATACTCCGACAATGGGGGATGGATAGGTTTGAAAGGCTCTTTCTTTTTCGAAAGTGTGTTATAAAGGGAAAGGTTGTTTTGCATTATACAGCTGTTTTGTAAGACAAAAGTAAGGTAAATTTTCTTGCCCCCCAAATTATTCCAGTAGTTCAATGTGCCACATCCCTAGGGGCTGTTGAAAAAGTTAAAATCCATTAACCGCAAAGGCCGCTAAGTCCCGTCCCGATAGCTATCGGGAGGGACTTATGGGGACTACACGAAGATCCGAAGAACTGTATGGCAACTGTTTTAACTTCCGAACTTTTGCGCCTGCCTTTGCGCGTTCCGATAGCTATCGGAATTTGTGGTTAAAGTATAAAGACTTTTTAGATATCCCCAGTAAGAAGAAGATAATCATCTAGTTGGTAACCCCACCTTG
>CAVVGP010000199.1:0-11352 GCA_963747625.1 uncultured Bacteroidales bacterium
ATTAAGTAATCATGCCTGCCAGTAAAAAATAGTTTGCATCTGAACCATGATAAAAAATCTATAAATCCTTCAAATAGTAAAAGTTTGTCAGCATTATTTTTAATTAGGGTTACATCTTTGGGTGAAGAGGAACCTTTGAAGTATTTGCATCTTAGTTCATACCCTTTGGAATCGTTCTGGAATCCTATTGCATAAAAATTCTTTTCATTGAGTATAAAAGAAACTTCTTTACAATACTCTTTTGCCAATTGGAGTTTTAGTTTTCGTGATTCTAAGTAGTTAATGAGCTGAAAATTTGATATTTCTTTGACATTTGTGATTAACACCTTTGAATCCTCATCATTTAAAACTTTTTGATGATTTGAATAATGATTATTAGATAGAATCTTTAATGCATTAGAACTATCGACCTTAAAAAGCATACTTGTAAGTTTGATGATATCCCCACCATCTCCGATTCCAAAGTCAAACCAGAGATTTTTAAAAGAATTTACTTTAAAGGAAGGGTTCTTTTCATTTCTGAGAGGAGATTTATACCAATAATTAACCCCTTGGTTATAATCAGGATTAATCCCATTTCTTGCCAGAAAACTAATTATGTCAATTCTTTTGGCTTCGTTACAATTCATACTCAATCTATGAATAAATTACAGTTCCGCTGACCAAATTGATAATTGATTCTTATTTGAATCAGAAATCTTTTTTTTCTTCTTAATATAAGAATCAGCAAATGTTATCCTGTCGCCATTGAATACAACTAAAGGATTCATATAGTATTTATAAGGATTTGTTGACCTGGCAATAATTCCCTGTTCTACAAGACAAGACAATCCGGCACGAATTATATTATTGGCAGAATAGCCTGTAAAGTCCTTAGCTTCACCAAAGTCTATATATAAAATATCCTTGTTAGGTATGACACATTTTGTAAGAATATAACCGAATACCTTCATTGCAGCCTTATTCAAATCATAGAAAGCAGCAAACCGACTTAAGTAGACCTTCACAAATTGGCTTTCGTCGACCTCTATTGTTCGCAAAAAAGCGCTATGTGCAACAATCTCGCCATTGTCGTTTATTACCTGGTTTAGTACTGATTTATTCCCTCTGACAAATACTTTCTTCTGAATTGAATGCCTGTTTATCTCCTCAAGAGCATTTTCCATGAATGGATTTTCGTTATACTCTGGGAATTTATTTAAAGGGATATATTTCATACAAGTAACTTTTTTACAATAAATTGATACTTTTCACACAACTTCTGAATACCTGAGAAGTATCTATTTAGGTTTAAATAAATATCTTATAAGTATCTAGTGCATATTTTAAAAGTATCATATAGATACTTTTGCTATACTGATTATGAGTGAGTTGTATCATCTCTTCTTATATTCTTTAATACCCTTTTTAAGAAGCTCTACTATTTCGCTTCTAAAAAAGAAAAGACTTTCATTTATGTGATGGCCTTTAATAATATCTGCCTCCATCCAGTTGTAGATTGTCTGTTTGGATTTTTTTAGGAGTTTACAAACATCTTCTATTACCAGGATATCCTCTCCATTTTCATTATGTGGGTTTTCTTTATCCAATTCTTCCCTTATAACTTGCTTGGTTATTTCACGATGCTTATCCCAAAAGTCGTTAGGATTAACAATAATGATATTTTCCATTTTGTACTTTTTTAACGTTCAGTACAAAAAAATGACAATATTTTATCTATTTAAGTCAAATTCAGGTCTGAAAAGACTTTGTATTTAGGTAGTTTTATCCAATGTATTAAATAAATTTTCAGTATTTTTTGTAGCGACCTGAAGTATTGTAATTGTATTTCGTAAAGACTCTTTTATCGCTTCAATTTTTTTAAACTCATTATCCTTCAATTCTTCTTTGTTTTTAATTTTGTTTATCACATTCAATGAAGTTTTTACATTTGGGAAATCTGAATCACTAATTCTAAGGATACTTGAAAGTAATAAGGTTCTTTCTTCATTTTGGATAGGAATTTTAGTGGTCTCAATAATTTGATCGATTGCAATCAATCTTTCAACCGGATTTGATTCATAATTTGTGTTTTTATTCTTGTTACCATTAAATGTAGGTTTCATTAATTCATAGTACTTTTTTAAGTATGCCAAGCTTTCTAAATGGTAAATTTTTTCAATGTCAATGATCATTTCCTTAACTTCAAGGTAATCAAAATCAAAGTATTTTATTTTTTCTCTTACTAGTAAGATTCTGTCTCCTAAACTTGTAATATCAACTAAATCTGGAGTTTTAATGAGTTTAGTTAGAACTATATAAAAGAATAATAAAATCATAAAAGGAAATACTATGAAGAAGACCAGTGGGAGCGAAGGGAAGACTATTGTTATTGCTAAATATATTAAACAGAATAAGAAAAATGTGAGGGTAAAGCCTAACTTCCTATAATAATATTTGTTTTCAATTTTTTGGTACGTATTCTGAATCAGCGAGAAAGTAGGATGATTACTGTTCCCTGATTGATTAGAATCATAATCCTTTTCGAGACTTGAAATATATTCTTCAAGTAACTCTTTAAATTCCGGTTTACTCATATTGACTTTCCGGATTAAAAATAAGTCAATTTTGATTTTCTGCAAAATAAATATTAGCACCTGATTAGCACCTACTAAATGAGGAAAGCCCCGATAAATCGAGGCTTTCAGTACCCGGAGCGGGACTTGAACCCGCACAACCGCAATGGTCACAGGATTTTAAGTCCTGCGTGTCTACCATTCCACCATCCGGGCGGAATTAAAATTATTTCATTCAAACAACTAAGTCCTGCGTGTCGGACCCTGTCCCGCGAATGCGGGAATTCCACCATCCGGGCGGAATTAACTGTCGTAAATTTATAATAAATAATTATCAATAAAAAAGGAAGCCATCTACTTCCTTCTTAATTTGAGCGGGAGACGGGATTCGAACCCGCGACCCCGACCTTGGCAAGGTCGTGCTCTACCAACTGAGCTACTCCCGCGATTGCTCGCGCAAAAATAAGAATTTTTTTTTATCTGCAAATAACAGCAGGAAAAATAACACTATATATCCTGGAATAGTGCAAACTAATTTTTAACCGGCCCCCATTCCCGAAGAACATTATTTTCAAAATAAAGCCATGTGTTTCTGTATATCCATTCTTCTTTAACGGTATTACCACTGACACTTCTGTTGACCTTTTCAGCAGTACCCCAGCTGTCTTTTACCATATCTGTATCCATTCCTTTCCATATTTTTCCGGCGAAGAGCTTGAGCGCCAGGGTTGAACCATATTTATTATCAAGATATGAGAACCTGCCTTGCTGCTGGTTCTGAACCGGCTCATTATTCTCGGCTGCAGACTGTTGCTGGATATTTTGCTGAGGAGCAACCGGTGTCTGATCAATTGTTGCATCACGCCTGAAAATATAACCTTCATTATCATCGTATACAACATGAAGATATGTGCTGTCAGAATCAATAACAGATACAACAGAATCAACAGGAATGATAAGAATCACGGAAGTCATATCATCCTTTGTGGCAAACAAACGGCTTGACACTTTTAATGTTGCAGTTGAAGTAATATTCTGACTGGCAGGTTGGTTTTGTCCCGTCTGGCCTTTAATGGTAAAAGCACCAATCAGAAGCAGAGTAATAAAAAATAGTCTTTTCATATAATGTTTATTCAGTTAACGCAAAAACTGTACCACTTATTTTAACTTTTTACGAATCAGCATCAATCCGTCACGAAGGGGTAAAATAACCTCCTCAATTGTTGTTTCGCTCCGGATCATATTATTAAAATTTATGATCCCCATGGACTGTGGGTCAGTTGTCTCTTTATCAACAACTTGCCCTCCCCAAAGGACATTATCGACAATAATGAATCCACCGGGTTTCACCTTATTGGTAATTAATTTATAATATTCAACATACTCTCTTTTGTCACCATCAATGAACACAAGATCAAACAAAAGATCGAGATCGGGAATTATATCCTGAGCTTTTCCCGTTAACTGGATTATTTTTGAATCTGCGCCCGCCCGGCAAAAAAATGAATGGGAGAAAGAAGTCAGTTCATCATTCAATTCTATTGTAATGAGTTTCCCGTTTGGTTTGAGACCTTTGGAAAGACATATTGCAGAGTAGCCTGTGAAAGTTCCGATCTCCAGTATATTTTCAGGCATTATCATCAGGCTGATGAATTCAAGAAACTTACCCTGGAGATGTCCCGAAACCATATTAGGATTCACAAACCTGATATGAGTCTGTCTGTAAAGATCCTCTAGTACGGGGTCTTCCGGTGTCGAATATTGTTCAATGTATTGTTCCAGTTTCCTGATCATAGTTTATTTAATAAGTCCGAAGACCGAAGGCCGGAGTCTGAAGGAATCGTTTGTTCTAACTTCTGACTTACGACTTCAGATTTCCGTCACTATTTATATATTAATGTCGACAATCTGGAAGGTTCAAAAATATCATTCGCTGTTTCCATAATTTCAGAGGCGGTTACTTCATCGATTTTTCTACAAAGATCTTCAATACTTTCGATTTTATTAAAAATGAGGAGGCTTTTTCCGAGACTTAACATCAGACTTTCGTAATTTTCATATCCTCTTGCCAGATAACCTTTGATCTGGTTTTTAGCCTTGCTTAGCTGTATACTGCCAAGTTTTGTGTTGCGAAGTCTCTTCAGCTCCTTCATAGCAATAGAGATGCTTTTGTTAAGGTACTGACTATCAGTACCGAAATAAATTGAGAAAATGCCGGTATCACAATAGGGATTATAACTTGATTCAACATTATAGGCAAGACCGTTCTTTTCACGTAACGATAAGTTTAATCTTGAGTTCAGTCCTTGTCCGCCCAGTATATTATTGAGAAGGAACATCCGCATCCTTCTTTTGTCTTTCAAATCATATGCAACGTTCCCGATGATACAGTGATTCTGGTAGGTATCCATTTTTTTTGTCACGGAAGCTGGCTTATATAACCAGCTTTTATTATTTCTTTCAGCACCTTTTTCTGTAACAATGTCCGCAAAATAGGTTTTGAACAATTTTAATATTTTTTCATCCGCGATATTCCCTACTGAACAAAAAACCATTTGTCTTGTATTGTAATTGTTTGAAATAAAGCCGTTTATCATATCTCGTGAAAATGACTTCACAGTCTCGGGTGTACCAAGTATATTCCGTCCGATTGGCTGTTCTGAAAAGATAAGCTCTTCAAAATCGTCAAATATCAGCTCAGATGGATTATCGAGATATGAATTGATCTCTTCAATCACAACATCTTTTTCTTTTTCAATTTCTTTTTCGGGAAAAACTGAATTGAAAGTTATATCGCTTATTAATTCTATTGTTCTCTCATAATCCTCCTTCAGAAATGAAGCATGTACAGCAGTTTCCTCCTTAGTTGTGTATGCATTCAGTTCTCCACCAACATCTTCCAGCCGGCTTAGGATATGGTAAGCTTTCCTTTTTTTTGTTCCTTTGAAGAGCATATGTTCAATGAAGTGAGCCATCCCATGTTCCGGAACTGTTTCGTCGCGTGAGCCGGTATTGATAATAAGCCCGCAGTGGGCTACTAACCCGGGAATCCTGTAATGAACAAGCCTTATACCATTTTCAAGTGTACTGTGAAGAAGATCCATCTTGTATAATTAATGAGGATGCAAAGGTACCACTTCATTAAAATGAATCCAAATAGAAAAACATTACCAAAGTCACCAAAGTTCAGGTTACTCAAAATTGAAATATATATTTGCAGTCCTAAAAGGAGGTGCCATTGCTCATCCCGATAGCTATCGGGAGGTAGAGCAATGGATCGGGTACCCCAGTAATCAAAAATGCATTAGTAAGAATACCGTTTTATTTTTAGGTTACCAGTAAATCATGGAAATTTTCTGCTACATAATATATAGTGAATCCATTAATCGTTATTATGTAGGCTACACATCCAATTTTGAAGAAAGGCTTGCTCTGCATAATAGCGGCCATTTTGGGGGGAGGTCATATACCAGGAAAGCTTCTGATTGGGAGATGTATTTATTAATACCTTGTAAGACAATCACACAAGCTATTTTGATAGAATCAAATATAAAGAAAATGAAAAGCAGACAATATATTGAAAATCTAAAGAAGTATCCGGCAATGATAGAAAAGCTTCAGAATAAGGCATCTGTAAGAAATTCATAAAGAGTTCATATATAGATATATATGTATATTTTAAAGGTATTAGGATCAGAAACATTAATAATAGAGAGGATTTTTCATGGGTAAAGTTTTGGTTACTCAAAATTGAAATATATATTTGCAGTCCTAAAAGGAGGTGCCATAGCTCAGTCGGTAGAGCAATGGACTGAAAATCCATGTGTCCCCGGTTCGATTCCTGGTGGCACCACCCATAAAGGCCGCCCGATTAACATCGGGACGGCCTTTTTAGATTTATAGAGGCTAAATGAAAATCCATGTGCCCCCCGTCACGATAACTATCGGGACGATTCCTCAAAGCACTCCTATGTGAATCATATAAATCTTTTAAGGAATAGTGTAACAATTCTGTAGAAATAGCAACCTACTTTTGTAATAGATTTTTTATTAACTACAGAAAAATGTCAAACTTGTTTTTTTATTGACGGTTTTACTATGATTAAACTTTGGGCTATTAGATTTTTGGGTTACATATAAGAGGAATAATACTGGCTTTAACTAAACCCTTTGCCAGATTGCCGGGCCTTCTCCACAATAAATTATTAATGCGTTAAAATTAACTTATAACGAGAAAATCATGAGCACAAGAAGAGACACAAGAATACTTTACTATATAGTTGCAATTGCAATTATAGTAATTGCTTTTTTACTTTTAGGTGGTGGGCCCTGGATTAAAGGTTTGGGACATGGTAACGGTGCGATGGGGATTAACAATTTGCACTGGGGACAGATTCTTATTGGGCTGGGTCTGGGTTTTTTGATCGGGTGGATAGCATCCAGACGGAAATGGTGATTGCCATATTCAGCGCGGCTAAAGGATAATAGTCTCAATATAAAGTGTTAGGATTTATGTAGTAAATAATTTTATAAATAGATTTTATAATTTAAAAAAATTAAGGAGGAAATAACATGAAAATTGATGAAAACATTGATCCTAAACCTGCAAATGACAATGCAGAGGCCAGAAAAAAAGAAGCCCTTATCAGAGAAAATGAAAACAGAATCAGGAAAGAAGAAATAAAAAAAGCGGTTGTAACGACTTCGGTCATTGGATTTATAATCCTTTTAATTGCCTTGGTAATTGCTTATTCAGTTTATAAACATGATCATAAACTTCTGCTCAGTCAGATGGAAACACAGAAGAATTCTTTTACAGATAAAATAGCTTCTCGTGATTCATCGATAGGAGAATGGATTAATACTTTTGGCGAAATTGAAAAAAATATTGCAATCATAAAGGAAAAGGAGCATATAATCTCTACCAATTCATCAAATGCGGAATTATCGAAGGATAAGAGAGAACAAATTGTGGAAGATATTAAATATATTAATACACTGCTTGAACAGAACAAGCGAAAAATTGCCTCTTTAAATGCTCAGTTGAATAAGTCAGGAGGAACAATAAAGGCTCTGCAAAGTACAATTACGCAATTGGAGGCGTCGGTTAAACAAAGCGAAAGTGAAATTTCGGATTTGAAAACTACGCTGCTCAGCAAAAACTTCGAGATTGAACAGCTAAATACCAAGAACTCTGATTTGCAAAATACTATAGTTCAGAAGGATGAGAAAATCACCACTCAGACAAATGAAATGAATAAGGCATTTTTTGCCTGTGGAACGTTTAAACAACTGAAGGCAAAAGGACTTTTAACCAAAGAAGGAGGATTTATTGGGTTAGGTAAAACGAAAACCTTATCCGGAAGTTTTCCCGATAGCTCATTCATGCAAATTGATATTACCGTGACAAAATCGATTCCTGTAAATTCAAAAAGTGCTAAACTTATATCTGAGCATCCTGCTAACTCATATCAGTTTATCCGTGATAAAGACAAGAAAATTGTTTCTATAGAGATAACAGATCCTGTTCAGTTCTGGAAAGTTTCAAAGTATGCAGTTATAGAGATAACCAAATAAAGCCTGAAATATTCCATGAATAATTATACTTCTGATAATTAATTAGTCAACCCCGCAAGATAAATGATCTGCGGGGTTTTGACTAATTAGTCGCCTCTCACTCAATGATGGTTAAGCACTGTTTTACTCAGGCTCTGGTTGAAATCCTCAAAACGTCTGTTGTTAGGGAAACATTTTGCTTTTCTGCTTTTAAATTCTATATTGCCAGCATTAAACAGTAATTTTCAGAAAATTTTTTAAAGCCTTGTCATTTATTTTATTTGTCAAACTATTTTTATGTAATGGCTTTTCATTTAACTTTAAGCCTTCAGATCTGGCAGGATATAAAATTTTTATTTTCTTTGACCAGTAATTGAAGAAACCTATCTGATAAGAAGAATTTAAGTTAATAGTTTTAGTTGCTATGAAAGTGAAATATTAGTTTTAATAGTTATTTATCAAAATAATTATGACAATACAAAGAACGGTCAAAAGTTGTACAAAGCAGAGTAAAGATGAATGGCTTAAATAAAAGAAAATATCTCTTTTCAGCTGGGATTGATAACTTCCTGACCGATACATTTAATGGTTTTAAATTTACTACCTTGTTTTTCAAGGAAGCCTTTAAGAAACCTTTTTATTTTAAAGAGGCGGTTAATCAGTGCTTTGAGATAGGGATAAAATCACTGGGGTTGATAACAATAACAGGTTTTATAATCGGATTTGTATTCGTAAAACAATCCCGTCCTTCTCTTGAGTCATTCGGGGCAACATCCTGGTTGCCGTCATTAATGGGAATCGCTACAATCAGAGCGTTCGGGACCGCTGGTGACCGCATTAATAACTGCAGGAAAGGTAGGATCAGGTATAGGGGCAGAGCTTGGATCAATGAAAGTTACAGAGCAGATAGATGCAATGGGAGTTTTCAGCCATTAACCCTTTAAATACCTGGTGGTTACCAGGGTGGTTGCTGCAACTCTGTCGATCTTTATGCTTGCGATTTACTGTGATCTGGTGGAACTTTTGGGATCCTATGTTAATATCAATTCGATTGAAGGTATAAGTATACAGAGCTTTTTGCATAATGCTTTCAGTTCCTTAACCTTTCTCGATCTTTTTACAAATGTGATAAAATCGCTGACCTATGGTTTTACTATAGGAATTGTTGGATGTTATAAAGGGTTTAATGCTTCCCAGGGCACACGAGGTGTCGGAACGGCAGCTAACCAGGCAGTAGTTCTTTCGATTTTTTTAATTTTTCTCGAGGAATTTGTTATTGTGCAGGTAGTGAACTGGATAAGATATCTTTAAAAAATGGATAGGCTTGACTCAAATTTATTGATTGATAAATCGGAAACTGTTATTGCTATAAATGGTTTGCATAAGTCTTTCGATGAATTGAAGGTTTTAAATGGCATAGATTTAAAACTTCACAAACGTGAAAATTTAACTGTTCTTGGCAAATCAGGATCAGGAAAATCAGTTTTACTGAAAATTATTGTCGGTTTGCTTAAACCGGATAATGGTGAAGTGACTGTGCTGGGTCATCAGGTGAACAAGTTAGGGACTACTGAATTGAATGCAGTGAGATTGCGTATCGGATTTTCGTTTCAAAGCAGCGCACTCTACGATGGCATGAATGTATTCCAGAATCTTGCATTCCCTCTTACGATGAATATGAGAAAAATCACTAAAAAGGAGGTGCAGACCTCAGTGGAAGAAGTTCTTGGAGCTGTCGCATTGTCAGAAAAAATCTTTCAGATGCCGTCTGATCTGTCTGGAGGACAACGTAAAAGAATTGGGATTGCGCGCGCCCTTATCACAAAACCTGAGATAATGCTCTACGATGAACCAACCTCAGGGCTCGATCCTGTAACAAGTGTCGAAATAATTGAGCTCATTAACGAGGTGCAACACAGGTATAATACCAGCTCCATTATTATTACACACGATCTGACCTGCGCAAAAAAGGCCGGCAACAGGATAGCTATGCTTGCTGACGGAAAATTCCTGAAGGAGGGAACCTTTAATGAGGTTTTTTCCAGCGAAGATGAACGAATAAAAGGATTCTTTAGTTACAATTTTATACAGTAGAATATGAATGAATCTTTACACAGACATTCAGTTGTGGTTGGTTTCTTTGTTCTGATAGGAGTGGCAATCCTGGTTGCAGGAGTCCTTCTTATTGGAAACCTGAACAGATCACTTCAGAAAAAAATAGAAGTATATGCATACTTTGATGATGTCAACGGGCTGCAAAAGGGTAACTATATCTGGTTTTCAGGAGTCAGAATAGGGACTGTAAAAAATCTCTATCTTCAAAAAATATCAGGTGTTGAGGTAGTTATGGATATAGATGCAAGAATACGACAATATATCCATAAGGATTCCCGGGTCAAACTGGGAAGTGATGGATTTATCGGCAACAGGATACTGGTTATTTATGGGGGCTCACAAAATGAAAAATCTTTCCTGACTGTTCGCCTGCCCGCCAACTTTTACATCTAAGTTGCCACTATCTTTGATGGATGAGTTACCACTATCCTTAATAGATGAGTTACCGCTATCCTTGATAGTTTGCTGTTGTTGTTGCTTCTGTTGTTGCTGCTGCTCCTGCTGCTGCTTTTGTTTCGCAATTGCAGTCGCCCTGGCATCAACATCCACTTTCTCGCCGATAACGGTCCCTCAGGTGTCTTGCTATCGCCTTTTCCTTTGTCTTTCTCTTTGTCTGTGTCACACGCGAACGCGGAGCTCGCGGACATCATTACAACCATCGCCAATATGGCGATTACTGCCAATGATTTTTTCATTGTTGAAACCTCCTCGGTTTTTTTGCTGCTAGTTTTTTCGACCATGAACTGACAAAAAATTATCAGTTGTTTGACAAGTTGCTTGCTAATCTGTATTTTCAACGGCATTCGTACTAAAATAATACGAACACCAATTCAAATACGGATTTTAATAGAACAGGATATTGTAGCAAAAGATAGCCATTCTGTCAAGTATCCTTGTGCTGGCCGGCGACAGAAAGGCAAAGCTTTTTGTATTTGGCTTATCTAAAGCAATATAAAGCTTTCATAATTTATTTGACCAGCTCGGCTTTGACTATTAACCTTTTTAAACTGGTGCCGATCGGCCAACATGTTGACAAAGTCAGCGTCGGATCAGCGGTTGTGTCAAAAATCTTGGCATCATCCGCCGTTGTCACGAATTTGTCCGTAACTTTATCTGGCGATACGTC
>CAVVGP010000200.1:0-5984 GCA_963747625.1 uncultured Bacteroidales bacterium
GATCGGTGTTCTTGATGTGACAATACTTACAAATCAGATACTTGGACCTATTCTCGACATTCAGGATCTCCGAAGATCGAAACGAGTCGATTTTATAGGAGGAATCCGCGGTCTGGGTGAACTTAAGAAGAGGGTTGATAATGGTGAAATGAAAGTGGCGTTCGCACTTTTCCCGGTATCAATGGATCAGCTTATTACGATAGCTGATTCAGGAAATATCATGCCTCCTAAATCGACATGGTTTGAACCAAAACTCCGTAGCGGACTGGTCATACATCTACTTGACTGAAATTTTACTCATTATCCTTTGTCTTTTTTCCGTATTTTTCTTTTCACGGAAGAAGTAAAAACATGAACAGGGAGCACAGAGTTAAAACCTTTTAATATCAATTTTTGTACTTCCGCCGCGATTTCCTATTATTTCTGCATTTCACAATTTAAGATCATTAATTAGAAATGCCTTTAATAGCAGAAAATATAGTATATTCTGAAACAACAGCTTCCTTCGTCCATTAAATTGTTGTTGTATCGAAAACAAAACCTGTCAGCGATATTTCTGAAGCCTATAATACGGGCCATAGGTTTTCGGAGAAAACAGGGTACAGGAACTTCTGAATAAGAAAGACCTGCTTCCGGGTGATATTGAATGGCATCTTATCGGACATCTTCAAACCAATAAGGTGAAACTGATTGTGCCATTCATAAGTATGATCCAATCAATTGATACATATAAACTATTAGTTATTGTCAACACTGAAGCTATGAAAATTAACAGGGTTGTAGATTGTCTGCTTCAGATTCATATTGCGGAAGAGGAAACAAAATTCGGATTCTCCATGGATGAACTGTCGGATAATATTAAGTTACATAATATATCGGATCTGAAAAACGTGAGAATATGCGGTGTTATGGGAGTGGCAACTTTTACCTCTGATACTGATCAGGTAAAGAAGGAATTCAGTTATCTGAGAGAATGTTTTCAAACACTTAAAAACCGCTATTTTGATTTATACCCCTGTTTTAAAGAAATTTCGATGGGAATGTCGGGTGACTATGAAATTGCAATTCATGAAGGAACTACTATGGTCAGAATCGGGAGCATAATTTTCGGAGAAAGACCTAAAAAATAATACTCTGTTATGTTAAAACTTAATACTGAATACCTGGGTCATAAATTAAAAAGCCCGTTAATTATTAACAGCAGCAGGTTAACCTCTTCAATAGGAAATCTGAAAGAAGCTGAAGAAAGCGGAGCAGGTGCAGTAGTTCTTAAATCTCTTTTTGAAGAACAGATTAATCACCATATAAGTACATTGGAAACTATGGCTGATTATCCTGAAGCAGATGACTATATCTCTTTTTATATCAGGTCGAATTCTGTTAACGAATACCTTGACTCAATAAAAAGTGCAAAAAAAGGACTTGGAATTCCCGTTATTCCCAGCATAAACTGTTTTTCATCAAGAGGATGGACTGACTTTGCAAAAAATATAGTTGATGCAAGTGCTGATGCTCTCGAAATAAATGTTTTTTTTATGCCGCTAGACAGGAAAAAATCTGCAGGTTATTATGAGGAAATCTACTTTGACCTGATAGAAAAGCTTAAATCGGCTATAACTGTTCCGATTGCATTAAAGATCGGTTACAGGTTTTCCAACAATTTATATATGATTGACCAGTTCTATATGAGAGGTGTTGGAGGTGTTGTTTTGTTTAACAGATTTTATGAGCCTGATATCGATATTAACAGGATGGAAATTGTTCCTTAAAAAATTTTCAGCACCGAGGATGAAAGACGAAACGTTCTCAGATGGATTGCAATGGAGGATCTCAAAATTGATGTATCAGCTTCGACAGCAGTGCATAGCGGGAATGATGCGGTAAGATATCTTCTTGCATGAGCTAATACAGTACAGGTGTGTTCGGTATTATATAAGAAAGGCATATCATTTTTAAAAACAATGAACGAACAGATAATAAGCTGGATGTCGGAGAACAACTATAAAAATATTGAAGAATTCAGAGGAAAACTGAACTGGCGTAATTATGAGAAGCCTGCTGTTTTTGAAAGAACCCAGTTTATGAAATATTTTTCCTCTGAGGATTGAAATGTTTGGCTAAATTCTTTTGCCATGTCATCTATTTAGCATCGCCAGGAGCTCAGAGGTCAGAATTGTTTTTTCATTGCTTTCAGAAATATCATTTTTCTCTAAAAGTTTTTTTATTTCATCTCTTTTTTTTCTTGATAATCCAGAAGCGGATTCTTCTATTACAGTAAAACATTCAAGCGCTGTCATATAATCGCCTGTCAGGAATATTTTGGCCAGTTCGAGAGAATATTCAGAATAGTCGAGACCCGACTGCCAGCATGATGATACTAACATGCTGATTGTATCAGATTTCCATTCTTTTCCTATTTCTTTCATAACTTCCTGGCAGACAGACTGATCCTTGAGATCATTCATAAAACCAGCAATAGTCTTTCTAATCGGAATATCATCTGTCCTGTCAAAAAAAGCTGTAAGTAATCCGATTGCACCTTCAAATGGTTTTTCCTCGCGAAGTAATTCTATAGCCTCGGTAATAACCCTTTTGTCATCTCTTTTAAGCAGTTTATCCAGCTCATTTATCTTTTTATCAGATTTTATCATATCGATATAATTTATGACAAAGTTAGAAATACCATCATTTAGTTAAAGGTGTTTTTGAAAAATAAAAATATTATACTAATTTAGTCGTGAAATAGGTTTGACAATTAATTATTTATATCATGAATAAAAAATATGGAATTTGTTCAAAAATTCTGGTGGTAGTTTTGATGTCTGCAAGTCTGCTTGCAGGTTGCAAGTCTGGAGGAACAAAAACACCAAAGGAAGAAGCGACAGTAAATGTTCCAAAAGACAAAACAGCTGTGGTAGAGGATATTAAGCAGGCGGAAAAAATATTTCAAGCACTGCCATCTCCACTTGAATCAGCTATGCTAATTAAATCAGCCGGTGCAAGGTTTGATCAATCCCTGCTCAATCCTATCAGTAATGTGAATAATTACGTAACAAATAAAAGCATGGCTCTTAATCTGGGAATTTATACATGCGATTTAAGTTTTGCCAGTTTATATGAGCAAACGCAGCTTATTATTGATTATATGAATGCTGCCAAAAAAATGGCTGATGGTCTGGGAATTCTAAAAGCAATTGATCAGTCGCAGATTGACAAACTGGAGGAGAATATTAATAACAGTGAGGTTATTATGGAGATTGTAAGTGAAACTTTTCTGAATTCTAATTCATATCTTTCGGATAATAATCAGAGTGCTACTGCTGCAATAGTGCTCGTCGGAGGATGGTTCGAGGGGTTATATATTTCAACACAACTTGTTGATATGAAAGAATTTACTGGTAATAAACTTGTTGGAAGGATTATTGATCAGAAACTTTCAATCGACATACTAATCAATTTACTTGAGGGAAACAAGGGAAATCCTGCAATTGATGATCTGATTGTTCAGGTTAAAAAACTGAAAACGGTTTTTGACAAAATAACTATTATTAGTACAAAAATCAAACCTGAGTATGACAAGGCTTCAAATACAACGGTTCTCAAATCAGAAATTAAAACTGACATGACTCCTGCTGTATTTAAAGAACTCTCAGCAACTGTTTCAGAGATAAGAAAGACATTCGTAAATAACTAACCCCATGAGAATATCTAGAATAATTCCGATACTGGCATTGCTAATAGTAACAACTACAATTAAGGTTGATGCTCAGTGCAAAGCATTCGCAAAAAAGGTTTGTATCCCTGAACTGGGGGCATATACACACGATGGTAACTATCATGCCGCTATACTTGTTGAAGGTGAAGAGGCTGAACTGTATAAAACATTTTACTCCGATATGGAATACAGGGTTGTAATCTGCGGCGAGGATAAACTTCCTGATGTAGAATTCAGAGTATTTGATGCAAATAAAAATGTACTCTATTCAAATAAGGATGCGAATTATTCCAAAACATGGGATTTTAAACTGCAGTCAAGTCAGCAGCTAAAAATTGTCGTTAAAGTTAATTCAGCAACTAAGTCAGGTGAGACACCAGCAAGTGGTTGTGTTGCAATAATGTTTGGATTTAAGATAAAAAAATAAAATAATTTAAAAATTTAAAACATTTAGGGACGTTGCATGCAAAGTCCCTAAATGTTTTTATGCAAGTTTCGGCGCCAGATACCTGCCCGTATATGATTCTTTGCATTCGACCAATTCCTCAGGGCATCCTGCGAAAACTATATTACCACCATTTTCGCCACCTTCAGGACCAAGATCAATGACCCAGTCACAACTCTTTATCACCTCCTGGTTGTGCTCAATTAGTATCACTGAATGTCCGTGATCTACCAATGCATTAATTGATTTGAGAAGTTTATTAATATCATGAAAATGGAGACCGGTTGTAGGTTCGTCAAAAATAAACAGGATATGCCCGCTGTTTCTTTCCTGGCTAAGAAAATAAGCAAGTTTTACTCTCTGACTTTCGCCCCCGGATAATGTACTAGATGATTGTCCCATTTTAATATATCCTAATCCAACGTCCGACAATGGCCTTAGCTTCTCGATTATTCTCTTTTCATTCTTGCCCGGATGTGAATTGAAGAAATCAAGTGCTTCATCTATAGTCATTTCAAGCATATCATAAATATTTTTTCCATGATATTTCACCTCAAGTACATCTTTTTTGAACCTCATGCCTTTGCAGCTTTCGCATGTAAGTTCAACATCAGCCATAAATTGCATTTCGACCCTTATAATACCTTCACCCTGGCACTCCTCACATCTTCCGCCTTCAATATTAAACGAGAAGTGTGATGCTTTAAAATTATTCTGAATTGAAGCCTGAAGTTCAGAGTACAGTTTGCGTATTTCATCATATGCTTTCAGATATGTGACCGGATTTGATCTGCTGGATCTTCCTATGGGGTTCTGGTCAACCATTTCAATGCCTGTAAGTACTGAGATATCTCCGCTAATATCTCTGAACTGACCCGGTTTTAAGTTGGTCCCGTTAATCCTGTCAGATAATATTTTATATAATATATCAGCTCGGCTTTGGTCGGCCTGGACGTCCTGATCTCGGCCGGACCGATGCGCGCGGGCCTGGATTCGGTTCGCTTTATCCAGAACCGCTCTTCCGGAAAAATGGGCCTCGAGCTGGCCGCTGCCCGCGCGCTCGGCGCCCGCGTGTCGGTCCTGCTCGGACCGGTCGACGCTTCGATCGCACGCGAGTATGCCGGGCTGGGTTTTCAGGAAATGCGCCGTTACCTCGGGCCGGGCGAATATGAAGCGGGACTCACGCGGCTGTTGCCCCAAAGCGACATCTTTCTCTCCGCGGCCGCCGTTCTTGACTTCGAGGCGATTCCCGTCGCGGGCAAAATCGATCGCGAAGCGCTGCCCGGCGGTGGCTGCAGGATCTCGTACCGGCCCGTGCCGGATTTTGTCGCGCGCGCCGCGGCTCGCGGCCGCGCCCCGGCATGAAAGTGATCGCGTTCGCCGCGGAGGCCGGCACTGACGCCGAAATCCTCGCGCGCGCCCAAAGCAAACTGACTCGAAAAGGCGTCGACGCGATCGTCGCGAATCCGGTGCGCGAGGGGCTCGGCCCCGAAGCCGAAGCCAACGAGCTTTGGGTGCTTCGCGCGGGCACCGAACCGATTCACCTGGGTCCGGCTCCCAAGGCCGAGCTGGCCGAGCCGCTTCTTCTCGGCGCTCTTCGATCCGGGCGTGAGGTCGGTATGACCGAATCGCGCGAATTCGACTCCATCGCCGAGCTTCTCGCATGGGTCCCAGCAGCGCCCTCGTCAAGTCGGATCCATGATTATGTGCGAAAGGTCCGTCTCTGGACGATCCCGACCCAGGCCACGATCCGGCTCATTTTCTGCGGGTCGCCTTCTGGACCTGCCGCCTCGGAGGAAAATCCATCGACCCGCGGGAAGGGAC
>CAVVGP010000201.1:0-26712 GCA_963747625.1 uncultured Bacteroidales bacterium
ACCGGTTCGTATCCTGCTTTTTTCAGAAGCTCTGCAACTTTATCAGAAAGCTGCCTGTCATCTCTATGATCCCTGGAAACACCCATTGAACGATTTATGCACGAAGGAAAATAAACCACCTTTCGGGGAGTATCTGAGCTCATATTATTCCGTGCAATAATAACCTTAGCACCCTTAGGCATGAACTGGTTCCACAGGGGTATTTTGTTAAAGGATATCCTCCGCAAACTTTCTGAAATGATTCGCATAAGGTTATTGCCCAGAATATTATGAAAAAAGGCGATTATTGACAGTACGATTCTTGCTGAAGCAGTAACGAGGCTCATGTGATTGGCGATCCACATGGCGGTCTGTTTTTTAGGGAAAACTTTTTCTGCACGCAGGTTTTTAATCAGCTTTCCTGTATCGATTTTTACGGGACAGGCTACTGAACAGAGCCCGTCAGTTGCACAGGTTTCGTTTCCTGAATATTTAAATGATTTTGCCAGCAATGCAGCTATATGTGGTTCGTGTCCGCTTTTCTCAAGCGATATTACTTTTCTATGTATCACAATACGTTGCCGGGGTGTGAGAGTAAGATCGGCTGAGACACACGATGATTCGCAGAAGCCACATTCAGTGCATTTATCTATTATCTCTGCAGCTGCCGGCAGGGGCTTGAGATCTTTTAAATGAATTTTGTCGTCGGAATTCAGTATGACACCCGGATTAATGATATTCATGGGATCAAAAATCCGTTTTATTTCCTTCATCAGAAGGTATGCATCCTTTCCCCATTCCATTTCTACAAATGGTGCCATATTTCGACCGGTACCATGTTCCGCCTTAAGCGATCCGTCATATTTGTGAACAACAAGGTCTGATACTTCTGACATGAACATAGCATACCTGTCAATCTCTTCTTTCTTGCTAAAATCCTGTGTGAAGACAAAATGCAGATTTCCTTCAAGAGCATGTCCAAATATTACTGCTTCATCGTACCTGAATTTCTTAAGCAGCCCTTGAAGGTCGAGGGTGGCTTCTGCCAGATCCTTAACAGGAAAAGCCACATCTTCAATGATGACAGTTGTTCCGGTTTTCCTCATGGCCCCAACGGAAGGGAACAATCCTTTACGGATTTTCCACAATAGTTCATACTCAGCCGGAATATCTGTGAAATGTATGTCTGTTTCGGTCGGAATATGATTGATAGATCCTTTAATGCTTTCAATATTTCTGGCCAATTCACCTGCTCCCGGTGCAACGGTTTCAACCAGCAATGCGCATGCACTTCCCTGAAGATTTTTAAAGAAATCAGGAATCCCTTTCTCGTTTTCTACAGAACGCAACCCAGCGCGGTCAATAAGCTCGACCGCCATAACTGGTGTTGATTTCAATAATTTTACTGCATTGCAGGCCTGCACTATGTCGCGGAATATGATGAGAGAACTTGCCTTATACGGGTGTTCTATAACTGTTTTAAAACTTATTTCAGAAATAAACCCGAGTGTACCTTCCGATCCAATCATAAGGTGTTCGATGATATCGAAAGGATCTGTAAAATCGATCAGAGCATTCAGACTGTAGCCGGTGGTGTTCTTCATCCGGTACTTATTCCTGATCCTTTCGGCCAGGGATCTGTTTTCAACAGCAGATTTTGCAAGGTTTTCTATTTCTGAAAGAATTTTTGAATGTGATTCCCTGAATGCTGCCCTGCTTGACTGCTCCCTTGTATCAAGCAAGGTCCCGTCTGCCATTATAATTCTTATACCTGCAATTGTTTTGTAGGAGTTCTCGGAAGTTCCGCAACACATTCCACTTGCATTATTTGCAGCAATTCCGCCAATCATTGCTGCACTTACCGATGCCGGATCAGGCCCTATCTTACGTCCGAAAGGAGCCAGCAAGGAGTTAACCTGCCCGCCGGTCAGACCAGGCTGAACGATGATTTCGGAACCATTTTTTTCTATACTGTATTTTTTCCAGCAATTTCCAGCAATTATTAATACTGAATCAGTTATAGCCTGACCTGAGAGACTTGTTCCGGCTGCGCGGAAAGTGACAGGTATTAAAAGATCAGAGCACTCTTTTAATATAAGTGAAACTTCATTCTCGTCCTTAGCTCTGATTGCCATTTTAGGAATAAGCCTGTAAAAGCTGGCATCAGTACCGTATGCAAGGGTGTACAAAGGGTCATGAAAAATTCTTTTCTTATCTATTGTATCGGAAATACGCTCGTATAGTAATCTGTATTTGCCTGTAAGCATAGTTTTATTTAAGAAAATATACCACAAAAGAACTCAAAGTTTAATATTTTCATGCATATCTAAGCATATAAAAAGTGTAATTATCTGGAGATTCTTCGCTTCACTTTGTTTCGCTCAGAATGACAGACGTTTGTGTTTTTGATGAGGAGGGTTTCATAGACATCTGCATTTGCAAATGTAGTATAACCATACCAGATCATGCTGATCATATTGCTTTGATTTTATGTTAAATTATTCGATTTCAGGCCCTTAAATATATCTTTTTTATTTTAGCCTCAAAATATAGTTAAGACATGTTGACAACCAAATCTGATATATTATCCTCTGCACTTGTTAATGACAATAATACATTCCTAATCCCGTATTATAGTTTTATAAATCATCTTAAAAATAACTAATGAAATTCATATTTCAGATTCAGGCAATGCACAAACACATTATAAATTCAATACCATTCAGGTTTTATATGTGTTTCTTTTGCCGGTCAATTTTTATTACTTTTGACCTTTGGTAAAATTAACAAGGATAATAAAAATGGATACAAATTCAGATCATGTATATTCAAGAAATGTGGTTGAATTTGTTGCTGTTGCAAATGAATTTTGTAAATATGCCGAACACGCTTCAGAGCTGAAAGGGGATGAGCTGCTTAAAATATTGCAACGAATATTGCCACTGATGTATCTTAAAGCTTCGCTTTTGCCTCAATTAGAGCCTTTTTTTGAAGATGGAAATGAGAAATTTGTAACTGAAGCTGACTGGATGGTTATTAATGATACTCTTCAGGAAAAATTTGGAACTGCAAATGATTATCTGGAGGTATTTGATGAAAAAATAAACGAAACCGAAGGGCCTGTCGTATCAAGTATTTCTGAGAATATGGCAGATATTTATCAGGATATGAAGGATTTCCTCCTACTTTACCAGACAGGTACAGGAGAGGTGATGAATGATGCTGTGTGGGAATGCAGATTAAATTTTGAAAACTTCTGGGGTCAGAAATTGCTGAATTCGATGAGGGCTATTCATAAATTCATTTACTCTGGAGAGGAGATTGAAAAGGTAGAAAAGCCGGATGAAAAAAATGACGAAAACAGGAATACGGCAGACTGGTTTATAACAAGAAGACAAAAGGATTTTAGAGGAGATAATGAATAATGTACAAGGAAAATATTACTGTTGAGGAGCTTGCTGAACATGAACTCTCGTGGTTTAAAGGTGAAATTGTTTTAATAGATAATCTTAAGAAATTTTATGAGGTCTTTCCCAGGCTTCTTGGTTCTGACCTTCTTGGGTTTGATACTGAGACGAGGCCTACCTTCAGAAAGGGAAAGAAAAATTCGGTCTCTCTTATCCAGTTATCCACTGGAGAACTGGCATGTCTCTTCAGGATTAATAAAATTGGTATTCCTGTTGAACTGGCTGACCTCTTATCAGATCCTTCGGTTATAAAAGCAGGAGTAGCCGTGCATGATGATATCCGGTCTTTAAAAGGGGTCAGAAAATTTACTCAGGCAGGTTTCATCGATCTGCAAAACTTTGTAAAAGATTTTGGCATTCAGAGTTCCGGTTTGAAAAAACTAACTGCAATAGTTCTTGGATTCAGAATATCAAAGCGCCAGCAGGTGACCGACTGGGAGGCAGAGCAACTTACGGAAGCACAGCAGATATATGCAGCAACTGATGCCTGGGTATGTCATCAGATTTACAGGAAGTTGAAAAATGGATCCGGAGTTATAATTAAAAAATAATTCAGTATGTATCTGTGCTTCTGTGTCAGTTCCTGATTTTTTTTACAGAGATAGCAACAGAAGCATGGAAACACAGAGATCGAGTCCTAAGTTTAGATAACTTATGCAGGAGCGAATTAAAATAGTTTTAAAATCAGGTAAAGAACAATCACTTCGCCGTTTTCATCCATGGGTATTTTCAGGCGCTATCAAGAAAATATATGGAAATCCTGTTGAAGGAGATTTTGTTGAGGTTTACGATAATAAAGATGCTTTTCTGGCAGTGGGTCATTATGCCCCGAGTTCAATAGCAGTCCGAATTCTCTCGTTTGAGAATGTGACACCCGATATCAGTTTTTTCAGAAAAAAGATTCAGAATGCTGTCAGTTACCGGAAATCAATCGGCATCACAGACAATCCACTGATCAACGTTTACCGTCTCATTCATGGTGAGGGAGATGGTTTGCCTGGTCTGATTATTGATTACTACAATGGAGTTGCTGTTATACAAATGCATTCGGTAGGATTTTACAGGATCAGAAATGAAATTGCGGACATTCTTGTCGGACTTATGAAAGATAAGATCACTGCTGTTTATGATAAGAGTGAAGGAACAATTCCCCATATGTCTGAAACAACTGGTGTGAATGAGTTTCTGTTTGGAAAATCCGACCCTGTTATTGTCACGGAAAACGGATATAAGTTTAAGATCGACTGGACTACTGGTCAGAAAACCGGGTTCTTTATTGACCAGCGTGAGAACAGGAAGTTGCTTGAAAAATATACTGAAGGAAGATCTGTTTTAAATATGTTCGGTTACACAGGTGGATTTTCGGTATATGCAATGAAGAATGCTGCACTTGTTCATACAGTCGACAGCTCCTTTACTGCAATAGAACTCGCAAATGAAAATATAAAACTAAATTTTGGAGAAGATAAGCGGCATGAATCATTTCAGGTCGATGCATTTGAATACCTCGATCATATAAAGGACAAGTACGATCTGATTATTCTTGATCCTCCGGCATTTGCGAAGCATAATAATGTGCTTGCCAATGCATTGCAGGGATATAAAAGGCTGAATATAAAGGCTATTGAACAGATTAAGCAGGGGGGGATTATTTTTACCTTCTCATGTTCACAGGTTGTGACAAAAGAGAATTTCAGGAAATCAGTTTTTGCTGCAGCTGCCAATACCGGAAGAAATGTAAGAATATTGCACCAGCTGTCGCAGCCGCCGGATCATCCTGTGAATATTTATCACCCCGAAAGCGAATACCTGAAAGGATTGGTTATTTATGTTGAATAGTTGAAGTTCCGACTTCACTAAAGTTACGTCGGACAAAGGTTGAAGAGTTGAAAAGTTGATAGGTTGACGAAAAGAATAAAAGAACAAAAGAACCACAATGGGGACTAACAGGAATATTGAATTTGTTGCACGAAAGCTTGGTCTTCATGACTGGCAGGTTGAAAACACAATCAGGCTGATGGACGGCGGAGCTACCATACCGTTTATAAGCCGGTACAGGAAAGAGATGACCGGCAGTCTTGATGAGGTACAGCTGATGCATATCAAGGAAGAATATGACCGGCTGAAGGAACTTGATGCCAGGAAGGAAGCAGTTATAAAGTCAATTGAGGAACAGGAAAAGATGACTCCTGAGCTCAGAAAGAAAATTGATGAAGCAATAACCATGGCAGAGCTTGAAGATATTTACCTGCCTTACCGGCCCAAAAGACGTACGCGTGCAACAATTGCAAAGGAAAAAGGACTGGAACCTCTGGCACTTCTGATCATGGACCAGAAAGAGAGCGATCCGGCGTTAAGGGCTGAGGTTTTCTTAATGACGATGTACCTACAGTTGAAGATGCCATTGCCGGCGCATCTGATATCATTGCAGAATGGATTAATGAAAATGAAAAAGCAAGAAAGCAACTTCGGTATCTATTTGAAAAGGAAGCAGTTATTTATTCAAAGGTTGTTACAGGAAAAGAGGCTGAAGGCATTAAATTCAGTGATTATTATGACTGGTCAGAACCTCTCAAAAAGTGCCCGTCGCATCGTCTGCTGGCAATGAGAAGAGGCGAGGAGGAAGGTTTTCTGAGATTATCTGTCGAACCTGATGAAGACCATGCTCTCGATATGCTGAAGTCTGTTTTTATAAAAGGAAGAAATGCATCTTCCGGTATCGTCACCGGAGCTATTAAAGATAGCTGGAAAAGGCTGCTTTCAGCATCCATGGAGACTGAATTCCGGAATATTTCGAAGGAAAAAGCAGATGATTGAAGCAATTAACTGTTTTCGCGGATAATCTTCGCCAGCTGCTGCTGGGTTCTCCGCTTGGTGAAAAGAACGTGCTGGCTATTGATCCTGGTTTCAGGACGGGTTGTAAAGTGGTCTGTCTGGACCGGCAGGGCAATTTTATTCATAATGAAACAATTTATCCTCATCCTCCTCAGAATGAGACTGCAATGTCGATAAAGAAGATATTGTCACTGGTAAATGCTTACAAGATTGAAGCTATTGCAATCGGAAATGGAACTGCAAGCCGTGAGACAGAAGATTTTATTAAATGGGTCAAGTTCGAAAACGATATCCAGGTATTTGTTGTCAGTGAAGCAGGTGCATCAATCTATTCTGCTTCAAAAACTGCACGTGATGAGTTTCCTGATTATGATGTGACTGTACGGGGTGCAATATCGATAGGAAGAAGGCTGATGGATCCACTGGCTGAATTGGTTAAAGATCGATCCAAAATCAATAGGAGTGGGCCAGTACCAGCATGATGTTGATCAGCAAAAACTTCAGAAATCTCTCGATGATGTGGTTATGAGCTGCGTAAATGCAGTAGGGGTGGAGGTAAACACTGCCAGCAAGCATCTTCTTGACATATGTGTCGGGCCTTGGCCCGCAACTTGCCCAGAACATTGTTGATTACAGAACCGAAAACGGGCCGTTCAAATCAAGAAAAGAGCTTCTCAAAGTGAAGAGGATGGGAGAAAAGGCATTTGAACAATCTGCAGGTTTTCTGAGGATCAGGAATGCGGAAAATCCTCTGGATGCAAGCGCTGTTCATCCTGAAAGCTATCACGTGGTAGAAAAAATGTCGAGAGATCTGGGGTGCGATGTTAAGGAATTGATTACCAATGAGAACAAGAGAAAAGAAATTAAACTCGAGCGTTATGTCAGTCCTGTAACAGGACTGCCGACACTGAAGGATATCATTGATGAACTGGCAAAACCCGGTCGTGACCCACGATCAAAAATCAAAGAGTTCAGTTTTGCGGATGTGCATACAATGGAAGATCTTACTGAGGGAATGATAGTCCCTGGAATTGTTACAAATATTACAAAATTCGGTGCTTTTGTGGATATCGGAATCAAACAGGATGGCCTGGTGCATATTTCAAATATGAGCAAAACTTATATCTCCGATCCTTCGACTGTCGTCAAACTCCATCAGCATGTAATGGTAAAAGTCATTGCAATTGATATTGAAAGAAAGCGTATTCAGCTTTCCATGAAGGATGTGGATCAGAAAAAAACATAAAAATAGCAGAATCAGAAGCTATCGGTTGAGCTATATCCCTACAATTTTAAGAGAATTAATCAGTTTATTTTTCGCCCATATTTACCATATCCTGATTCCATATTCATTTTCTGACGGAATTCCTGCGATGTCATAATATTTCTTCCATTTGCCTGAGCAAGAGTATGAATCCTTTTAAGCAAATCGATATTATGAGCTAAAGTTGTCCTTTCTTTATCGTACCAGATATTATCCTCCAGGCCTACTCTTACTCCACCGCCTATAGCAATAGCAACAGAATTCATTTTCAGCTGTTCGTCTACCTATCCCTGCAAGACTCCATAGAGAATTTTCAGGCAAGTCCCTGATCATAATCCCTGCATAGCAGAATATCAGCCTGAGCACAGGCAATATTCCCAAATAAAAGATTGAAATAATAGGGTGGTTTAAGAAGGTCTCTTTTTATCAGAAATTTGGCATAATTAATCATTCCGGCATCAAAAGCCTCCAAGTTCGGGAACAATCCCAAGTTTTTGCATTTTAGTCAGCCAGAGCCTGAATCATTTCCGGTGAATTAAGGCTGGCGATTTTGTTAAAATTCAGTGAACTGAAAGTTAAGCTCCCAATATCGGGTTTAAGGAACCCTTTTAAATCCAGCGCATCGGAACGTTCCTCAAATTTAATAAATGTCCTTCCACTCAGAGAAACGCAAACAACCAAATCAGGTGCAAATTTTCTTATTCCTTCAATAATTTTGCATATATTTCCTTTTTGTAAGTGGGATTTTCATCCTCAGGGTTTCTTGCATGCAGATGAACTTTTGTGATTCCAACCTCCCATGCAAGATGAACATCCTCGATGATTTCAGAAGTACTTACAGGCACATACGGAGTAAATTTTTAGTTGGAATCATTCCGGTAGGGGTGAAGTCGATTATTAAATTGTCTTCCATATTGCATTTCGTTAATTAACTAAATGATCTTTAATAGAAATAAACCAGAATCTGCAGAAATATGTATCTATAAGGCAAAAAGAAATTAATTTCAGTCAGCAATTTTACATTGAATGAAATGATGAAAAAAATTAGCATGTTTTAAGAGTAAATCTCCATTTGATTATTTTGAATATCTCGATATACAATACGAGTTTAATGTTTTTAGCATTTAATTTCTCTTTATACCTGATAGCCGAAGAATTAAAATAAATGCTTACACTATATATTTTATTCCTGCCCATTTTTTTAAGAATTCCGTAACTTTTATAACGTAAATACGGAGCCAGGTTTTTTCCTCTGAATGCTTTGATGTATACATATATGCCAAATATGCTTCATCGTTTTTTAAAGGGATAGGCGTAAAGGTCAATTCTTTAAGGTTGATAAACATGAATGAAGCAAGTTCATCTTTATACATTAACCCCAGACATCTGTTGCCCTTCATTATGATATTTAAGTAGCCCTTCCTGCCGAATATGTTCCAAGATCTTCATTTATTTTATTTATTTCTTCGGGCTCCTATGAATTCCAAGGTGTAATCTGACAATGTCCCGTTTATCTCAGGCACACGATGGGATTTATCCCCTCCTGAACCCAATAGTAGGGTACAATTTTGATCCCGATCCTGGCAATTTGGTTTCTGATAGAATCTAAAACCAGACCATATTTAATTTTGTTTTTTAGTCTGCCGGTAAATGATCCTCCTTTTTTCTTATCCTGACCAGTAATCATAACTGTATATTTTAAAAATAGTGAATCCATTATTCTTATTCATGACATTCAGATTGAGTATGTTTTGCAATTCCAAAAATATAAATGTATTGAACTTATTCCTGTTCTATAAAATTTTACATCAAAAATATTAAGACATCTGTCAAATTCATATTGAAAATCAGATCGGATCCTGCTGCAATACGACGTTTTTTCTTTTTACTTTTATCATTTATCTTTAGACATGATTTATCCGGAAAATTTTGAATATAAGATAGGCTTTGACAGGATAAGGGATCTGTTAAAGGAAAAATGTCTTAGCCCTATGGGATTCGAAAAGGTGATAATATTAAATTCATGGATGATTTTGATTCGCTGTCTCGCATACTTTCTGCAACTTACGAATTTCAGCAGATACTTATATTTGAAGATTTTTTTCCATCAGAGAATTACTATAAGATTTCAGATTGTCTTAATAAAATAAGAACTGAAGGAACATTTCCGGAAGTACAGGAAGTGTTCGATCTTAAACGGACTCTTGAGACAGTAAAGACAATTCTTAATTTCTTCAGGAATAAAGATGCGGCAAAATATCCTGTTTTACAGTCAATGTGCAGTTCTGTAAAAACTTATCCTTATGTGCTTGATGCAATTGACAGAATTATTGATAAGCGGGGAGTAATAAAGGATAATGCATCAGCAAGACTTAAAGAGATCAGGGCTGAGCTCATAGGAAAAAGCATTCATGTAACCAAAAGGCTGAATGCGATTCTTAAGCAGGCGCAGGCCGATGGAATTGTCGATGCAGATACATCAGCTTCTGTGAGGAACGGGAGAGGAGTTATCCCTGTAAGCTCTTATGATAAAAGGAAGATAAAAGGGCTTATTCATGATCAGTCTGCTTCAGGAAAAACAGTTTTTATTGAACCCGAAGAGATTGTTGAAATTAACAACAATATAGTTGAGCTTGAGTATGAGGAAAGGAGGGAGATCGTAAGGATACTGACTGCTTTTGCTGATAATATCAGACCTTATATCGACGATCTCCTTGAATCAAATATTTTTCTTGGTGAAATTGATTTTATAAGGGCAAAAGCACTTCTTGGCAATCATCTTCATTCTATCAGACCTGTCACTTACAGATAAACCATTTCTGCATTTGGAAAAGGGCGATTCATCCTTTGCTGTCACTTGCCTTCGAAAAATCTGCAGGGAAGAAAAGTGGTTCCACTTGAGATAATGCTTGATGAAAAGGACAGAATTTTATTGATATCGGGCCCTAATGCCGGTGGAAAATCAGTATGCCTGAAAACAGTAGGACTTCTTCAGTACATGTTACAGTGTGGTCTGACAATTCCTGTCGCAGAAGGGTCAGAAACGGGGATGTTCAGGGATATTTTAATTGATATAGGTGATGAACAAAGTATTGATAATGATTTAAGTACTTATAGTTCTCATCTTATCAATATGAAATATTTTTTAAAAAACGGCAATGAAAAGACGCTGATTCTAATTGATGAATTCGGCACAGGTACAGAACCAATGCTGGGTGGTTCGATAGCTGAAGCTATTCTTGGTGAGCTAAATCGTAAGGAGGTATTTGGAGTATTAACAACACATTACACCAATCTTAAGCATTTTGCCTCCCTCACCGATGGAATAGTCAATGGGGCAATGGCATTTGATAATCATCTTATGCAACCTCTCTTTCAGCTTACAATAGGAAAACCGGGAAGTTCATTTGCATTTGAAATCGCACGAAAAATAGGACTTCCCGAGGAAATACTTGAGGAAGCTTCTGGAAAAGCGGGGGTGAAAAATATCAATTATGACAGGCACCTTAAGGATATTGCACGCGATAAGCGTTATTGGGAGAACAAACGTCAGAACATAAGACAACATGAGAAGAAGCTGGAGGAATTAATGGCTGAATATGAAAATGAGCTATCAGGAGCCAGGACTCTCAGGAAAGAGATTATCGCAAAAGCAAAAGACGAGGCACAGCAATTGCTTAAAGAGTCTAACAGAATGATTGAGAATACTATAAGACAAATAAAAGAATCGCAGGCAGAAAAAGAAAAAACAAAAGATTTAAGGCAGAAACTTGAGGAGTTTAAGAATGAAGTTGAAGAACAGGCAAAACCGGTTGTGACTGAATCGGAAGAGAAGATTGCTGTATTGAGTGACAGGGCAAAAAGGATTAAAATGGAACCGGAGCAGGTTAAGGAAAAAAAGGCTGCTGCTGAGATAAACGTACACCCTCTCAGACCAGGCGATGCAGTGAGGATGATAGATACACAGGCTGCCGGCGAGATAATTGAAATAAAAGATAAGATGGTTCAGGTTGAAACAGGTAGCCTCAGGTTTTTCGTGCCTATCGACAAAATAGAAAGAATAAACAGGTCTGAACTGAAAAAAAGCCTGAGGGCAAACCAGGTTTACAGGCAAAATGATCCGGGTCTGGTTCAGCGCAATATTAGTTTTAAACCTGAAATCGATATCAGAGGTGTCAGAGGTGAAGAGGCGATTAACCTGGTTCAGGAACTAATTGATAATGCCCTGATAGTGCAGCATCGCAATTTAAGGATACTCCATGGGAAAGGTAACGGTATCCTCCGGCAGCTTGTAAGACAATATCTTGCTACTGTTGATGTCGTAAAATCCTTTCGTGATGAACATGTGGAGTTTGGAGGTGCAGGAATAACCGTAGTGGAGATGGATTTTTAAGCAAATATGTGCCCCCTATCCCGCCTAAGCAGGACTACCCCCTGTAGGGGGAATAATTCGGAGCCATTTTGTGTATTACCCCCCCCTTTAGAGCCTGCCCTGAACGAAGTGAGGGGGCAAGCGGGCAAAATAACATAGGAAAGATTAACATCACAAATAGAAATCAAAATACCCGATAATATGAAAACAAAACTGATTCTTTTTTGCTCATTGTTTATCTTATCGTTAATCTTTTTTTCATGTAAAACTGAAAAAAAACCAGCTTCTGATCAAGCCACAACTGTTCCGGTTTCAAAACAGGAGTGGGCAATAGTAGTTCATGGTGGAGCAGGAGGAATGACAAGGGAAAACCTTTCTCCTGAACTTGATAAAGAATACAGATCATCCCTGCTGGCAGCAATGAATACAGGAAAGAAGATTCTTGCTGAAGGAGGATCAGCCCTTGATGCAGTTGAACAAACAATAAGAGTTATGGAAGACAATCCTCTCTTCAACGCAGGCAAAGGTGCTGTTTTCACTCATGATGGCAAAAATGAACTTGATGCAGCCATAATGGATGGATCTGATCTTGCTGCCGGAGCGGTAGCTTGTGTAACTGATATTAAAAATCCGATAACTGCAGCCAGAAGGGTTATGACAAACTCCCCTCATGTTATGCTGAGTGGTGCCGGAGCTTCACAATTTGCTAAAGAACAGGGACTTGAAATTGTTCCTCCATCTTACTTCTTTACTGAAAAACGATTTAAAGAACTTCAGGAGATCCTGAAAAATGAAAAGCATGGAACAGTGGGATGCTGCGCACTTGATAAAAACGGGAACCTTGCCGCCGGAACTTCAACAGGTGGCATGGCAGATAAACGTTATAATAGGATAGGTGATTCGCCTATTATAGGTGCAGGAACTTATGCCAATAATAATACATGTGCTGTCTCCGCGACCGGTCATGGAGAATATTTCATAAGATGGACTGTTGCCCACGACATTTCAGCTTTAATGGAATACAAAGGTCTGTCTCTTAAAGAAGCTTCAGAGCTTGTGATAAATGATAAGCTTGTAAAGGCCGGCGGTAGCGGTGGTGTGATTTGTCTTGATAAGTATGGTAATGTTTCAATGCCTTTCAATTCTGATGGCATGTTCAGAGGATTTGCCACTGCCGATGGGAAAGAAGGCATCTTTGTTTATAAGGATGAAGGCGCGAAATAAAAGACAATCTATTTTCGCTATAACCTTCGCTTTGGCTTCGGTTGTCAAAACAAGCTACAGTGGACGAAGAAAAAAAAGATAAATGGTGACTACTGTGGAATTTGAAGAAAACTACTGTATTGTAAGTTTCCCGGCTGTTGTCCGGATTGTGATCAGAGATTTAGTTTCTTTATCAGCTCCTGCGATCCCTTGAAGTGTAGTCGAATAATTATTCTCAGTTTTTATGATTCCAGGATATTTTGATTCAGGATATGATACCTGTGCGTCAATTGCATTTATATCAGTCTTAAATGATACATCAGCGCCTGTTCTTACTATAATTTGAGCCTGACCAGAAACAATATCAATGCTGCTGAAACTTTTATTAAGGTCTGATATAGTTATTATTCCATATATAGCCTTTGCTTTAAGTTGTCCGTTAAGTCTTCCAATTTCATATTCAGAGTAGGTACTTTCTGACAAGATATTGTTTATTGATTTTATATTATAATTATCAGATTTAGAATTACATACTAGAGAGCTGATATCTCCAAGTGTTATTTTTGAGATAGATGAAGTTATTGTCATAGCTTGTCCCTTCTCAACATAGACTGAGGAACAAGCCAGCAGATTTAAATTCATCCAGTTCAGGTCATTGATTTCTATTTTGCAATGATCAGCATATATTGAATTTATGGGCTTCAGATTTCCCCTGGTCAGTTTTTTTACAATCAGTGTGCCTTGGGAAAGTTTTAAATTGAGGCTTCCTGACAGTTCGTCAACAGAGATATTGCCAAACTCATCAGATATTCCAATATTTATATAAGCCGGCATTTTAATAAAATAATCTACACTGAATCTCTTCCTGCCTTTCCTGGATTCCTCAGAAAAGAAATCATTATCATATGAAGTGGAAATGTAAACAGCATCTTTTATTTTATTAATGTTAATTTTAATTAGTTTTATATTCTTTTTAACCAGCTCTTTATTATCCTGCTCTATTGTAATTGTTCCACAAATTGTCAATGAATCATCTTTTCCAGTTATAATATTTACATCACCGTATTTATTTGAAAGCATCAGGGTGGTTCCTTTTTTTACAGGAAAAGTTTTTCTGATATTACATCCGTCATTCTGGGCTGAAAGGGTGAGTGTAATCAAAATAAGAATAATCAGTCCTGATATTTTTCTGCAAAGTTTCATTTTTCAGCTTCTTTCTTATTTCACTTTTTTATAACTTTTTTATCTATCTCAAAGACAGGATTTAAATGTTTTTGCTGCAAAAAAAAGCGGAAATGTCAAAAATTCCCGCTTTTGAAATTATGTTATAAGAAAATGACTAGTCGAGTCTTACATTACCATATGAAGAGAGCACATTTACCTTTGAGGCAGGATTTTCTTCATTTCCGACTGTTCCTGAGAGCTCAGTTGAATTATTTTCGACAACGCGTCTTTGATTTTTAAAATTATCTTCATTGTATTTCAATCCGCCATATGTCACTTTTGCATCGAGTTTATAGCTGGCGGATTCTTCAATTCCCAGCTTAACTCCCATATAGTGAGTTTCTACATCAAGCGATTCGAATCCGGCAGGAATTCGGTCTACTGAAAATGAGCCATAACTGCCAGTGTAGGTAAGTTTCTTCGTCAGTTCTCCAATGCTGACTTCGGAATATCCATTATCAAGCACAAGGTTTTTGATATTTTCAATTTTAATATTGTCATATTTGCTTTGACCTACAATTGAGCTTGTTTCTCCGAGCATTAGCTTAGAGTACTTACTGTCAAGGAGTAATGCCTGGCTTTTTTCTATTTCCATGCTGCTGATATATCTTTCATTGAGATCGAGCCAGCCGGTTTCGTCAATAGTACCTTTCCCGTAAGCTATTTTAAGATGGCTCAAGGGTTTGGCATTTTCTCTGGTAAGTTTTCCTGCTGTAAGGTTACCGTACATAATATCAAGATCCAACAAGCCATGAAGCTCATCAATATCTGTGTTTCCGTATTTGTTTGTAAGAGTAAGATCAGTTCCGACCGGCATTTTTATATTATAATTAATGCTGAATTTTCTTGAGTTGCCCCATCCGGTAAAGTTGAAATCATTGTCAATCACTGTTTTAGCTGAAATTACATTTTCATTTTCGGAGAACTGGACATCTATTAAGTCGAGGTACTTCTGAGCTTTTTCTTTATTCGACATATCAACCGTTACTTTGACGTCGATAATTATTTGGTCTTTATCCCAGCTTTGAATAACTACATCTCCGTATTTATTGTTGATTTCAAGTGTTTTTGTTCCTGCCGCATACTCTTTATGGAATTCCTTTGTAACCTCTTGTGCAGATATTGTTAAAGGAAAAAATAGGAGTGAGATGAATAAGAACAATACTGATTTATGATTTTGCTTTTTCATTTTCCTTCTTGTTTTGATTATCATTCCTGATTGTTTTAAGCTGATTTACGATATATGTCATGACCTCAAGTTTGGTCTGATAATGTTCAATCATTGCATTAATTATCCTTTCGTCGTTCGGATTTGCCTTGAGTTCTTTCTGCAGAGATACATAAGTTGAATCCATGCTTTTCATCTCTTTCATCAGCATCTCTTTTTGTGCAGGATTATTTTTCAGATCCACATTTACGATTTCTCCCTCCATAATATTCACCTGGTGGACATAATAATTTTCAACCTCTTTATATTGGGGAGAAACTTGTCCAAGTGTCATCCTGTTGTTGCTGGGTCTGATGAAATGGTCCCATGTCCACAACGAAGAGAGAGTGACGAGAAGTGTAACAACAGCTGCTTTTAAAAGATAAGGAACAATACTTCTTTTAGCCATCTTACCCTGGCACATTATTTCTAGTTTCCTGTTAAATCTTTCAAAGTGACCTGCCGAAGGTTCTGCGTCTTCGAAAAAGTCCTTGTTGCTTCTTATTATATCCTCTATATTTTTCATATCCCTGAGTTTTTATTTTTTAATTCTCCGATGAGTTTTTGTTTTGCTCTTGAAAGTTGTGATCGTGATGTACTGCTGTTAATTGAAAGTATTTCTGCTATTTCATCATGATCGTAACCTTCGAGCAGGTAAAGAGAGAGAATGACTCTGTATCCGTCGGGAAGCCTTTCAATAGCCTCTTTTACCTCTTCGACTCTCACATCAAGTTCTTCGTATCTGTCTGTTTCTTCACTGCTATCATCTCTTATACCAACGTGTGACTCAATATCTTCAAAGACCGCTTTTCTTTTATTCAGGGCGTCAAGTGACCGGTTTACAACAATCTTTTTGAGCCATGCACCGAAACTTACAGTTCCTGAATAAGTATCAATTTTTTCAAAGGCCGACAGGAATGATTCCTGCATTATATCTTCAGCTTCCATGGTGTCATTTACTATTCTCAGACTCGTGTTATACATGGCTTTATAGTACAACTTATAAATCTGAAACTGAGCTTTCTGGTCGCCGTTTTTACACCCGTCCAAAAGATCCTGGTGTAAGTTCCTGAATGCCGCTTCTACATTTGACATCTTTATATAAAGACTAGGTTTTATATGTTTTGCTGCATCCACCTTCTATTATTTTTTACAATAAATAGACGTGGTATTTTTTTTATTGCTGCACTCAATTTAAGAAATTTTAAGTTAAATTTCAGAAAAAGCTTAGAATAATTCCCTGAGTTACATGACCGCTTGAATAATTAAACTCGGAGCCAAAAAGGCTGTGAGGTATGGAAAATACGAGGAGAAGAACGAATGCTGCTAGTATCGTATAAGCCGGTTTTTCGGATTTTTTGTTCATATAAACTGCAATAATCCAAAATATTAATGCAATAAGCGTCTTATTGTCGGTTAGGTCCCATCCGAATGGGATTCCTGTCCAGAAATTGTTAAATGCAAAATACTGAACCACCGGACCAAGAACCATTCCACCTGCAATTAACAGGATTAAAGTCCATAAAGTATATTTTTTATACAACGGGTATTTTATGATTGCCATTAGTCCGGCAAGTGTCGAAAACAGCATTGCAATAAACATCAGAAGGATATGAGGAATTAGTATAAAAGCCGGTACATCTCCTTTGAATCTGATTACCACAGGGGTTTCTTTAAGATATGACCGGGAAGAAGTTGAATCGGTAATTTCAATATAATACTGAAGCTTGCCTGCTTCAGGTTGCACAGGAACCTCTGCAAAGAATCCTTCCCGTTTTGGATCCGTTCTGTATTTGAAATCTGCAACTTGGTATTCTTCATCGGTTTTGACTCTTTTAAAGAATAGTCTTGCTTTTACAGAAGTATCCCTGATGTCAATTCTGACTTCCGGTTTTTCAGTGAGACTAAGACTTCTTACCAGCCTAAGTTCATGCATGGTACCGTTAATTGTTATATCTAATCTTTTTGGATACGTAGGTCCTGTCATCCTTTGATAAATTGCAGCACTGAAGGTTATCAGGAATGCAAGAGTCCATAGAATAATTTTTTTCATTTTTGAAACTATTAAATGCCGGATATTTTATTAGACGCAAATTTCTTAAACCAGTATCACTAAAACCACTTTTTTATCACCTCTCAAAACTTCCACACTGATAGTCTGCCCGTGTTTGATCTGACCCATTCTGAACATATAATCCTGGATGTTATTAACCCGTTTTCCGTTAATGTATGTGATAATATCACCCTTCTTCATTCCTCCAAGCGCTGCAGGTTTGCCAGGGGTTACGAAATCAGCACGCAAGCCATTTTTAATTACTCCGGCAAAGTCGGGCATTATACCAAGCGTAACCCCTTTTCTTCCCGGATACCTGTTAACTTCTGTTTTAGGACCTGCTTCCTTAAACTGTAATCTGGTATTCTCATTGGCCAGTTCTTCTGCAACTTTGAAAATCAGCGCGGAGATCTCAACCATTCCCTTGTAGTTTATCTTTTCCCATGTATCGGTTGGTGTATGGTAATCCATATGTGCACCCGTAAAATAGAAAAGTACCGGGATATTCTTGCCGTAGAAAGATGAATGATCGGAAGGGCCGTAGCCTTCAGGAGAAAGGGTAAGCTTAATTACTGAAGTATCAGTGTTAGCATAAACCAGTTCTTTTAATCCTGTGGCGGTGCCTACTCCCCCGATCTCCATGTTATTTGTTTCATTAAGCCTGCCAACCATATCCATATTGATCATTGCATCCACCTTTGAAAGATCAATAACAGGGTTATCAACAAAATGTTTTGAGCCAAGAAGACCTTCCTCTTCACCGCTGAAGGAAAGACAAATAATGCTTCTCTTATGGCTGTCTTTGGTTTTGATAAATTCTTTGGCAAGTTCAAGCATCATTGCTACACCCGAAGCATTATCATCTGCTCCATGGTGAATGCCTATTGTATCCAATGCCCTGCTACCCGATCCGGGTCCTCCCATTCCAAGATGGTCAAAATGGGCACCCAGAATTACATATTCATCTTTAAGCTTTGGGTCATCACCCGGAATAATCATCATAACATTTCTTGTACCAGCCAGTTCCCTTATAATTTCAGCTTTCCCATTTACTGTAACATTAGTTGGAAATGAATATGGCTTTTTCGTTTCATTTAGTTTCTTTTCGAGTGAAGCTATTGTATTGTTTGATTTAGATAGTATTATATCAGCTACCTCTTTTTTTATTCTTAGAACAGGGATATCTACTGAATAACCTTCAAGATTGAGAGCTTCAAAAGCATCCTGAGGATCAAATGCCGATCCTGATACCATCAAAACTCCGGTTGCACCCATGTCTTTAGCCACCAGGGCTTTATCCCTGTCTGAACTGTAAGTCATATATGGACTTCTATTGTTATCCGGTTCAGGATCGCCCCGAAGTATCATTACCCATTTCCCTTTAACATCAATTCCATTATAGTCATCCCACTTAAGGCTGTCGATGTTTATGTTGAAGCCATATCCGGCAAAGACAACGTCTGATTCCAATCCTGAATTTGAACTGAATGCCATAGGCATAAAGTCTGTATCAATTTTATAGTTTACATTGTTTACAGAAAGAGAATTGGATTTACCTGCAACAACTTTTTTGGTAACTTTATATCTCTGGAATCCATCTCCTGCCAGGGGTTTCAAGCCATAGGAAAGAAGGGTGCTTCTGATGTACTCTGCAGCAAGGCTGTCGCCCGGTGACCCTGTAAGTCTTCCGAGAAGTGCGTCGGAAGAAAGATATTTTATATGTTTCTGAAAATCCTGAACTGTGACCTGACCATTCCCTGCATTCGAAAATAGGAACAGGGCTATCACTACAGTAACGGACTGAATAATACTTCTGATTTTAAAGCTGATATTTTTTTTCATTTTAATTGTTTCCTTTTATTCGAATAGTTTAAATGCTTCTTTAATAAGACCTATTGCTTCCATCAGTTGTTTCTCAGTTATAATGAGAGGGGGTGCAAAGCGAATAATATGATTATGAGTAGGTTTTGCAATAAGCCCTTTTTCTTTCATTGCCAGGCAAACGTCCCATGCCTCTTTACCATTCTTTGGTCTGATAACCACTGCATTTAAAAGACCTTTTCCGCGAACCAGTTCCACCATATCTGATTTGATACTCTGAAATTCTTTTCGGAAAATTTTGCCAAGACGATCGGCATTTTCAGCCAGTTTTTCATTTTTAACTACCTCCAGTGCTGCTATGGCAACTTTAGCAGCCAGAGGATTGCCACCAAAAGTTGAGCCATGTTCGCCTGGTTTTATAGTAAGCATGATCTCATCATCAGCAAGCACTGCGGAAACCGGAAGGACTCCGCCTGACATGGCTTTTCCCAGGATCAGTATATCGGGACGAACATTTTCGTGATCGCATGCAAGCAGTTTACCGGTTCGGGCAATACCAGTCTGGACTTCATCAGCAATAAAAAGTACATTTTTTGCCTTGCAAAGCTCATACGACTTTTTCAGATATCCTTCATCCGGTACAAAAACACCTGCTTCACCCTGAATCGGTTCAACCAGGAAACCTGCAACATCAGGATCCATGAGGGCATTTTCAAGAGCCTCTAAATCATTGTAAGGTACGATTATAAACCCTGGAGTAAAAGGTCCGTAATCATTCCTGGCATCAGGATCCGTGGACATTGAAATGATTGAAATCGTTCTTCCATGAAAATTGCCTTCACATGCGATGATCTTTGCATTGTTCTGTTTTATGCCTTTTTTCTTATATGCCCATTTTCGGCATAGCTTTAGTGCTGTCTCATCAGCTTCAGCACCTGAATTCATAGGCAGAACCTTATCATATTTAAAATATTTTGTTACGTATTCTTCATATTCACCAAGAGCCGAATTATAAAATGCCCTTGAAGTAAGGGTAAGCCTTTTTGCCTGATCAGTTAACGCTTTAATAATTGCCGGATGACAATGGCCCTGATTCACTGCTGAATAGGCCGACAGGAAATCAAAATATCTTTTTCCTTCTACATCCCAGACAAATGGTCCTTCACCTCTTTCCAGAACTACAGGAAGAGGGTGATAGTTATGGGCCCCAAAATTCTCTTCCCGTTTAATATAATCCTGAGTATTCATGTTGTTGATTATTAAATAGATAATAAATGATTAAATGTGAATACAATCTTACAAAAGCTTTTTAATATTTCAAAATGAAAGAAGAAAGAGGCAAGACGTTAACAAATTATCAGATAATCAGTCTAAAAAGTTATTATGTTGTCAGGTTCCCGACTTTTTAAATTATTTTTTAAAATAAGTAATGTTTTACCGGTTCGTGATCACCTTTTATCGCTTTCACTCTCTATGCCTCCTGACAGGTCAGGTCTCAACCTTTCAGTTCTTTCTTCCGACTGTTCGTGCCTCCAGTTTTCAATTTTTGCTGCATGTCCGGAAAGAAGTATTTCAGGCACTTTCCATCCATTAAATTCGGCAGGTCTTGTATATACGGGTGGTGCCAGAAGATCATCCTGGAAAGAGTCGGAGAGAGCAGATTGTTCATCGGAAATTGCTCCGGGAATAAGTCTGACTATCGCATCAGTAATTGCAGCTGCAGGTAATTCACCGCCTGACAGCACATAATCTCCGATCGATATCTCTCTTGTTACAAGATGATCCCTGATTCTCTGATCTACCCCTTTATAATGACCAGCCAGTATAATAATATTGTTTTTAAGTGAGAGCTGGTTAGCTAATTTCTGATTAAATTTTTCTCCATCAGGAGAAGTATAGATAATTTCATCATATTCTCTTTCACTTTTCAGCTTTTCGATAGCCTTATAGACAGGCTCAATCATCATCACCATTCCTGCTCCTCCTCCAAATGCATAATCATCCACGCTTTTGTATTTATCATTTGTGAAATCGCGGAGATTGATGATATTTATTTCCACCAGTTTCTTATCCCTGGCTCTTTTAACGATAGAATAGTTAAAAGGACTTTCGAGCAATTCCGGCTGAACGGTAAGTATATCAATTCTCATCTTATTTTTTTTGTAAAAGTACAAAGAATACGGATGCATTTGATCTAATGACCTCTGTAACCCTATGTGTAACTAAAAAACGCAAAGAACTTTAACAGGGTGGAACAGACCTGCCTGCCGCCTGCCTGTCTGCCGTGTAGGCAAAGCAGTCAGGGAAGCATAAAGTTATACAGAGTGCGAAACTCCATAGATTTGTATACTTTTGCATGACACAAATAAAGGACCATGGATTGTCGTACCAATTGCGGAGCATGTTGTATTGCATTATCAATTTCATCGCCTATACCCGGGATGCCGGATGGCAAAGCAGCAGGGGTAAGGTGCATCAATCTTATGGATGATTTCAGCTGTGCAATATACAATGAACCCGGATATCCTGAAGTATGTTCCGGTTTCAAAGCTGAACCTGAATTTTGCGGGTCTACTCAGGATGAGGCAATGAGGATATTGTATTCACTTTCCTGAATTATAGACAACCTTCCCGCCAACAATTGTATAGTCCACCTTGGTTTTCATTATTTCATCCTCAGGTATTGTCATCAGGTCCTTATCTGTAATAACAATATCAGCCAGATAGCCGGTTTTGATCATTCCTTTCCGGTTTTCCATAAACTGGGCATATGCTGAGCCAAGTGTATAGTATTTTATTGCATCTTCCATTTTGATCTTCTGCTCAGGATGCCATCCTTCTCCTTTTTCGCCAAGCCTGTCTTTACGTGTAACTGCGGCATATAGTCCATCCATTGGATTAAGAGGTTCCACCTGGTAATCTGTTCCAAAAGCGAGTATGGCACCGGCGTCTGCAAGACTTTTCCATGCATAAGCTCCTTTTGCTCTTTCTTTACCTATCCGTTTTTCGCAGAATTTCTTATCCGAAATGCAATGTGTAGGTTGCATGGACGCAATTACACCGAGCCTGGCAAAGCGAGGTATATCTGAAGCCTGAAGAGTCTGAGCGTGTTCAATCCTGTGACGGCTGTTGCGTTTCCCGTTTAAAAGCTCAGCTTTCTCATAGGCATTTAAAACCCAGTTATTTGCTTTATCTCCAATTGCATGAACACCAATCTGGAATCCCATTTTATCAGCAGTAATGATCATTTTTTCCATTTTTCCGTATGGCACAATAGCTAGACCAGATGTCGAAGGATTATCAGTGAATGGTTCAAACATCAGTGCAGTTCCTGATCCAATCGTTCCGTCCATAAATGCTTTCAGATAACCGAATCTTATCCAGTCATCCTCCCTGGGATATTTTTTTTCAAGCCCGAGATATTTGTTGAGCAGGAGAGTATCTGCGGTAAGTGCTTTTCCGATATCGACCCGGCAGGTGAGTTCACCATTTTTCTGAAGCTTTTCATATGCTTTGAAATCAGCGGCCCCAGGTATCTGGACGCTGGTAACTCCAACTACGCGGGCTTCTTTTAAAGCGCGAAGATAACCCTGCCATTCTCTTGCCTTTCTTTCTTCAGCACTCCTTGCCGGCTTAATTTCTCCTGTTTTAATCAGATCCTCGGCATTTTCCTTGAGAATACCTGTAGGTTCACCAGTAACAGGGTCCTTTTGTATTGTTCCTCCAAAAGGATCGGGCGTGTTTTTAGTGATTCCCGAAGCTTTAAGAACATAGGAGTTTACAAGAACAGAGTGTCCGTCAGCCCGGCTCAGTATTACAGGGTTATCCGGTGAAACTTTATCAATAAGATCTTTTGTGGGCCATTTTTTGTCGGTAAACATCTCGTGTTCCCAGTGGCCTCCTTTTATGAGTTCACCAGGCCTGGACTTTTCAACCTGGGCTTTGACTTTTTGAGTTATTACTGAAGGATCAGTAGTATAGCGGAGTTCTATATAATCAGGATCCAGGGGACCGAAATGAGCATGTGCATCATTAAAACCTGGAATCACGAGCCTTCCGGCTGCATCAATTACTTTTGTGTTTTTCTTGTCTATTAAAACTGAAATTTCAGATGTCTTACCCACCGCGATTATTTTTTCACCCCTTAATGCAACAGCTTCGGCTATAGGATTTTCTTTATCCATTGTAAGGACCTTCCCGTTAATTATTACCAGGTCGGCTTTTTCTTTTTGACCATTTGAACCGGTTAATATCATAATTGCTGTTAATAATGAGATAATTAAATTCATCATTTCATTTTATTTAATTTAAGAAATATAGGGTTTTTTTTCCAGACCGTAGAGTCGTTGCATGCAACGTCTCTATTCCATTTGATATTATTTTAACTTCTCTTTAAGAATTTTGTTGATTTTTAATTGTGTACCTTATCACAAAACAGGTAATTTCGCAAAAAGAAAAGATTATGAATATAGCTTTGATTGGTTACGGACGAATGGGTCATGAGATAGAGGCTATTGCAGTTAAACGGGGACATCTTATCAAACTTATTGTGGATCAGTATAATGAAAATGATCTGAATAGCGACAATTTAAAAGGTATTGATGTTGCAATTGAATTTTCATCTCCAACTGCTGCATTGAATAATATAGTAAAATGTCTTTCTGATAAGGTTCCTGTTGTTTCAGGCACAACCGGGTGGCTTGAAAAATATGAAGAGGCGGCAGAAGCGTGCAGGAAGAATAATACTGCATTTATGCACTCTTCAAATTACAGTATAGGCGTCAACCTGCTTTTCAAACTTAACACCGAGCTGGCGAAACAAATGGAGCGTTATCATAATTATTATGCTTCGATAGAGGAAATTCATCACACAAAAAAAATTGATGCACCAAGCGGCACTGCAATAACACTTGCTCAAGGTATTATTGACAGCCATTCGAAGTACGAAAGATGGTGTTTTGACACTGAAAAAGCACATTCAGGATTACCCATACATTCTGTCAGGGAAGGAGATGCTCTGGGAACCCATATTGTTACGTGGGATTCAGATATTGATACAATAAGCCTTAAGCATGAGGCAAAAAACAGGAAAGGGCTGGCCTTTGGGGCAGTTGTCGCTGCTGAGTTTATACATTCACGTAAAGGCGTATTCAGAATGAGCGATGTAATGGGATTCTGAAAATTATTTCTATTTTTACCGCTCAATAAAATAAATTAATTATGAATGAACTGTTTACAAAAAAGAATATAAGATTTGCAATTGTTGCTTTAATTTATATTCTTGTAGTAATCTGGATTGGCAATTTCTGGCTCCTGATCGGGTTAGGAGTTATCTACGACTTATATATCAGCGAGAAAATTAACTGGACATTCTGGAAAAAACGAAATGGAAAGAACAGTGTTTTTATTGAATGGCTAGATGCATTGATATTTGCCGTAATTGCTGTTTCTCTTATAAATATTTTTCTTTTTCAGAATTACAGAATTCCGACTCCATCAATGGAGAAATCCTTGCTGGTAGGTGATCATCTTTTTGTAAGCAAGCTTGCATATGGTCCAAGAATGCCGAATACTCCTATTGCTTTTCCCTTTACTCAGCATACAATGCCGATTACAGGGGGTAAATCGTGGTCAAATCTTATAACATGGCCGTATAAACGTCTTGCAGGGGTGGGGAAAGTGAAAAATAATGACCCGATAGTATTTAACTTTCCTGCCGGTGATACGGTTGTTGTAGAGGAACAAACAACCAGTTATTATGAGATTGTAAGGAGGAAAGCAAGAGAATTGGAAGAATCGGAAAGCGGTTCTGTAAAAAGGCCCAAAAATTATTATCTCCAGATGGCAAGAAAAGAGATCTGGGATAAGTATACGGTAATCTACAGGCCGGTTGACAGAAGGGATAATTATGTCAAGAGGTGTATAGGTATTCCGGGCGATTCTGTTACTATTAAAAAGGGAGTGCTTTATGTCAACGGGAAAATTGTTCCTGACAATGGTACTCAGCAAACCACGTATTCTGTAACAACAAACGGAACAACTATAAATCCAATGGCATTTGAACGTCTTGATATCTCCAAATCAGATCAGACGATGATATCCGGTACAGTATATCTTTTACCTCTGACCAAAGGAAATGCTGAAACAATTTCCAAGTTTACAAATGTTACTGATGTAGTGCCAATATATACCAGTAAGGGTGAATATGCACCGTATATTTTCCCTTATAATCCCGTTTATGGCTGGAATGAAGATAACTATGGACCGATATGGATCCCCGTCAAAGGTGCGACAGTAAAACTTGACACTTCCAATCTTTGCCTCTATGAACGTATAATAAATGTTTATGAACATAATTCTCTGAGAGTCGATGGAAGCACTATTTACATAAATAATGCTCCTGCAGTCAGTTATACATTTAAAATGAATTACTACTGGATGATGGGGGATAACCGGCATAATTCGGCAGACTCGAGATACTGGGGCTTTGTACCTGAAGATCATATTGTTGGTAAGCCAAAATTCATCTGGTTATCGCTCGATAAAGAGGAAACTGGTCTGAAAAGAATCAGGTGGAGCAGGATGTTTATGAAGGCCAGGTAATTGCAGATTTCAGAATGATACTCAATAAATGTTTCTCTAACAGGGCATCCCTTACAGTCTTGTGCCTGGTATATACGATTGACCTGCCTGAACCCATTTTTGGATATTCTGACTTTATCTCCAATAAAGTTCATTTACTGGCCCATTGGGCAGGTAAAAGTGTCATCATTATTAGCCAGATATTCATAGTTTTCTTCAGATCCGTATCCCGCATCAGCTACTAGAGTGTCAGGCATCTTACCCGGATTTTCTTTTAAAGATTCCATATGAGACTGAAGTGTTGTCGTGTCATTTGCAGTCTGATGGATTGTGCATCCTAAAATACACTGAAGAAGGAGGAAGAAGTAAAATTTGGTTTGGACTGTAATCTTTAAAGACAACCTTTGATCTATCTATTTTTTGCATACCTCAAGTTACATGATTTGAGGTTCTCGGAAGGGGGAGGCATCCCCCTTCTTTTCAACACTTTACATCAATTATTAACATTAATTTCGAGCGGAAGGTGCGGTGGCAAACCGGAAATGGCGAGAACTTCAGCCTTTTTTGGGAGCATGAAGCCAAAGGCATTTTGCCAAAAAAGGCTGAAGTTATCATTTCCGGCGCCCTTTTTCTTCGGTTTGTTTCTTTTTGGACGAACAAAAAGAAATGAACATATAAAAAAAAAAAAAAGGTGCCCTTTTGAGA
>CAVVGP010000202.1:0-18758 GCA_963747625.1 uncultured Bacteroidales bacterium
TATATCCTGAAAACCTTAATAATCTTTGCTGCGGAATGGCTTTTACAAGTAAGGGTTACACAGAAGCTGGTGAAAAGAAATCTCGCGAGCTGGAAGCAGCTCTTCTAAAAGCAAGTAATAACGGCAAATATCCAGTTCTGTGCGACATGAGTCCATGCCTTTTTACAATGAGAGAAAACATGAAATCAGATATTAAGCTCTATGAACCGATTGAGTTTATAACTGAATACCTTCTTCCTTTTCTGAATATTGAACCAGTTGATGAAGTCATTACAGTTTTTCCGGTCTGCAGCATGAAAAAGATGGAGCTTGATATAAAGCTGGCAGACCTGGCAAGGATATGTGCCAAAGAGGTAATTGTGGCCGAAACCAATTGCTGTGGATTTGCCGGCGATCGAGGGTTTACATATCCTGAACTTAATGCTCACGGTCTGAAATATTTGAAAAGTCAGCTTCCTGTTACAGTTAATGAGGGCTTTTCAACCAGTCGTACCTGTGAGATCGGTCTGAGCCTGCATACCGGAATATCATATAAATCAATTGTTTATTCTGTCGACAGGGTAAGCAGCCCAATAAAGAAACTCTAAAGTGTACCAATAATTAAAATACTTAATAGAATGTCTACCCGAAAAAATTTATAGTACAAACAGGAATTATTTCTGCTGGTTTGCTTGTATCTTCAGCAACAACAAAATCAACCGTTTCCGCGACGGAATTAGTTTCAAGAAGGCCACCTGTAGGACAAAGAAAATTCACAAGCACGGCAATCGAAGATGTAATTACTAAAACCATTAAAAAGATTAAAGATCCGGAAATAGCCTGGATGTTTGAAAACTGTTTTCCTAATACACTCGATAGAACAGTTGAATTTAAGAAAACAGATGGTGTGCCTGATACATTTGTGATTACCGGCGACATCAATGCTATGTGGCTAAGAGACTCTACAGCACTGGTATGGCCATACCTGCCATTTATTAAGGAAGATAAGAATTTGTATCAGCTGATATTAGGAGTAATACACAGGCAGGGAAAATGTATTACTATCGATCCATATGCAAATGCTTTTAACAAAGGAGCTACAGGAAGTGAATGGGACAGCGACAATACCGATATGAAACCGGAGCTTCATGAACGAAAATGGGAAATTGATTCCCTGTGTTATCCTGTCAGGTTAGCATATAATTTCTATAAGCAGACCGGTGATACTTCGTTTTTTACCACAACTTATGATGAAGCTTTAAAGTCGATTTTAACGACATTTAAACAGCAACAGAGAAAAAAGGAAAAGGGCCTTACCATTTTGAACGAAAAACAGAGATAGCAACAGACACTCTTCCAGGAAATGGCTATGGAAACCCTGTCCGACCTGTGGGATTGATATGTTCTTCTTTCCGCCCCTCTGACGACGCTACAATCTTTCCATTTTTAATTCCTTCAAATTATTTCGCTGTATTATCGCTAAGACAAATGGCTGATATGTTTTCAAAAATCAACCACGATCAGGGATTGTTTAACGAATGCATGATGCTTGCTTCTGAAGTTGAAAAAGCTTTGAAAGAATATGGTGTTGCCAGTCATCCGAAACATGGAAAAATTCTGGCATATGAAGTAGATGGTTTTGAAAATAAGCTATTTATGGATGATGCTAATGTACCTGGTTTATTGTCACTTCCATATCTCGGCTGTATTTCTGATTCCGATCCTCTTTATAAAAATAGCCGTAACTTTGTACTTTCTGATAATAATCCATATTTTTTCAAAGGTAAAGCCGGAGCAGGAATTGGAGGACCTCATGTTGGAGAAAATATGATATGGCCTCTGGGGATTATCGTACAGGCTCTTACTTCAAAAGATGAAACGGAGATCAGAGCTTGTTTAAAAACTCTAAAAAGAACACACAACGGAACGGGGTTTATGCATGAATCATTTAATAAGGATAATCCGGAGAAATTTACCAGGAAATGGTTTGCATGGGCAAATACTATTTTTGGCGAATTAATCCTTAAGGTTACAAAAGAGTATCCTTCTGTTCTTGATAACATAATCTAGCCTGATTAATTCATAAACTTCAAAAAAGACAAAAGATAAAAGGCTAAAGACAAAAGGTCCAAAACATTGTGAAAAAAAATTATTGAAATTGGGTTACATATACCTGACTTTTATCTTTTTACTTTTGTCTTTTATCTTCTGTGATGAATATTGCAGGCTAGATAAGCAAGGTTATACTAATGTAATATTGGTGAACATATTGTTTCGAAATAAATACTATTATCAATTATGAATAAATATTTCCTTATTGCAGGCTTCTTTGTCTTTTCCTGCGCAAACAATAAATCAGGTACTATTGAAAATACTGATTTAACCCAGATATGTTGATCCATTTATTGGCACTGGTGGTCATGGACATGTATTCCTCGGTGCTCATGTTCCTTTTGGAGGAGTTCAGGCAGGACCTACCAACTATAGTAAAGGATGGGACTGGTGTTCAGGTTATCATTATTCAGACAGCATTGTAACTGGATTTTCCCAGCTTCACCTGAGCGGAACGGGTATCGGAGAACTGGGAGATGTATTAATCACGCCTTATACCGGCGAGTTGAAAACATCACCCGGTACGCAGGATAATCCGCTTGCCGGATATGCCTCGAAGTATACTCACGCTGATGAAATTGCGAAAGCAGGATATTATTCTGTCATTATGAGCAGATATAATATTCATGTAGAATTAACAGCAACCGAACGGGTAGCTGTTCATAAATACACTTTTCCTGAAACAGAACAGGCTCATATAGCCATAAACCTTACCGAGGGTATTGGTTGGGACAAGCCAACAAAAGGCTGTCTTAAAAAAGTAGATTCCATTACCTACGCAGGTTATCGCTTTTCCACCGGTTGGGCAAAAGACCAGCGTCTTTTCTTTGCAATAAGACTTTCAAAGCCACTCGGATCAGCACAGTTTTTTGATGACGGAAAATTTATTACAGGCGATTCGATAAAATGTGAAAAGGCAGTAGGCGTATTTAACTTTTCGACCAGAAAAGGAGAATCAATATTACTGAAAGTAGGAATTTCGCCAGTAAGCGAAAAAAATGCCCTGGCTAATATTGAAGCAGAAGTTCCCGGTTGGGATTTCGAAAAAGTAGTATCTGACGCAAATAATTTGTGGAATAAGGAATTAGGAAAAATAATTGTTGCTGGCAAAAATGAACACGATTTACGCACATTTTATACAGCTTTGTACCATTCCTATACTCACCCCATACTTTTTAATGATGACAACGGGGATTATCGCGGAGCTGATAAAAAGGTATATACCAATCCCGGGTTTACTAATTATTCTGTGTTTTCATTATGGGACACATACAGGGCTGAACAACCGCTTTTAACACTGGTTCAGCCAGAAAGGGTGAACGATATGGTTAACACTATGCTAAACATATACAAGCAGCAGGGAAAACTTCCTATTGGCATTAATGGGAAATGAAACCGATTGCATGCCTGGATATAGTGCTATTCCCGTTATAGCAGATGCCATTTTCATTGGATTTAAAGACTTTGATGTGAATCTCTGCTTACGAAGCCATAAAGGCATCTGCCACCCGTGACGATTATGGTATGAATTATCTGAAGGCTATAGGATTTATACCCGCAGATAAAGAAAAGGAATCAGTTTCCAAAGCATTGGAGTATTGCATCTCTGATTGGTGTATTGCCCAGGTGGCAGAAAACTGGGCAAACAGGAAGATTATGATTATTACTCTAAACGTGCTGTTTTATACAAACAATACTTCGATCCGAAGAGACAGTTTATGAGAGCTAAAGTGGATAATGGTAAATTTCGGGAACCTTTCAGCCCTTTTGAGTCAATTCATGACTGGGGAGATTATACTGAAGGAAATGCCTGGCAATATACCTGGCTGGTACCTCAGGATGTTGAAGGTTTAATCAGACTGTTTGGCGGGGACCAACCATTTCTTACTAAACTTGACAGCCTGTTTGTAGTGAACGGCGACATGGGCAAAAATGCATCATCAGATATATCCGGATTAATAGGACAATATGCACATGGTAATGAACCAAGTCATCATATTACTTTTCTATATGCCTATGCGGGTCAACAATGGAAAACCGCTGAAAAAAACCGTTATATACAGCGGACATTGTACACCGACGAGCCAGATGGATTATGCGGCAATGAAGACTGTGGTCAAATGTCAGCATGGTATATATTTTCTTCAATAGGATTTTATCCAGTCAATCCTGCCAATGGATCTTTTGTATTTGGCAGCCCTCTTTTCAATTCCATAACTATCAAACTACCAGACAATAAACACTTCACCTTAAAAGCTTTGAATAATAATGATAAAAATATTTATATCCAGTCAGTTGAACTGAATGGCAAGCCGTATACTCATACTTACATTAACTATAAGGATATTATAGGTGGAGGTAGTTTAGTTCTCGACATGGGCCCTGTGCCAAATAAACAATTCGGAGCCCGGCCTGAAGACAGGCCTAAGTCTGAACTGTACGACTAAATTGAAAGGAATACAGAACTGAATTGAGAATCACTGATACAAATCAAAAATAATTTACCTAAAGACTTAACTTCATATTTTCCAGGTCAGTTTCATTTCATCATCCTTCAATATCTTATTATGGTCGAGAAGCCAGCGGATAACTTTAATTACCTTGTCCTCAGGGTAATCTATAAGTTTTACCAGCCCTTCAGCATCAGGATTTTTAACACTCAGAATGCTTTTTATATCTTCAAGGATAAGATCAAATTCGTACTTACTCAGGTCAAGTTCATTCCTTTCGCGGCAAACATCACATTTTCCGCAACGGTCTGACTCTTCACCAAAGTACCTCAGAAGATATACTGACCTGCAATGGCTGTCCGAATCAGCATATTCTATCATTTTGTTCAGACGGATTTCATATTTTTCCTTTACATGCAGATAATTATCGGGGGAGATCATTAAGGCTTTCCTTACCAATCTTTCCTCAGTGAAGATTACAAGGGCAGTTTTTTTCCCTGGAATGTAACGAATAATATTTAAGGAAGATAATTTTACAAGATATTGATAAATTGTTTCGCGGGTTACTGCTGATTTACGTGAAAGAGCTTCTTCGTTTATCGGGACAAATTCACTGAACATTCCTGTGTAAGACCTCAGCAGAAGTTTTATGAAACCGTCAAACGATTCGTTCGCTACCTGGAATTTGTACAGGTCATCACGGCTCACAATAAAATGCACCCTTGATGGATTATTTATTTCTTCAGTGAATTCCATATAGCCTTCCCTCTGAAGGAACTGCAGACTGTTATATGTTTCGATTACGGGCAGCCTGTATCTCGATACAAAATCATACATATTGAATTCAAAGACGTGGTCCTTACCTGAACCCAGAGGTATCTGCAGATAATTGCATAATGCCTCATAAGAGTCTTTGATCTTTTCAATTGCGGGGAACTTCTTTCTGATAGCATCAGTAAGCCGGTTTTTGTCAGCAGGTGAATATAGAAGAACGGCGAAAGCAGGTTTTCCATCACGGCCGCATCTACCGCTCTCCTGAAAATAGCTTTCAATAGAATCAGGTATATCCCAATGAATTACGAACCTCACTTCAGATTTGTCAATACCCATCCCGAAAGCATTCGTGGCAATAATTACCCTGGTCTCTCCCATTGTCCAGGAAGCTTGCTTTTTATCGCGAAGTTCATCGGTCAGTCCGGCATGATAAAAATCTGCACTTATCCCGTTAGCCACCAGAAGTTCAGCAACTTCTTTACATCTTTTTCTGCTTCTTACATATACAATACCGCTTCCTTTTGCCTTTTGCAAAGTTTTAATAAGGTATGTGCCTTTATCCTCAACTTTCCTTACCATGTAGGAAATATTCTTCCTGTCGAAACTGGTTTTTAGTACATTCTTTTCTCTGAAAGCCAGCTTCTTCATAATATCATCAGTAACCTGTGGTGTAGCTGATGCTGTAAGCGCAAGAAAAGGAACCTTTTCAGAAATATGATCCCGAAGCAATGCTATTTTCAGATATGACGGTCTGAAATCATAGCCCCATTGTGATATACAATGAGCCTCATCTATTACCACCATAGAGAGGTTTAGCCTTGAGGCCTTAGCCTGAAAAATCCTTGTGGAAATTCTTTCGGGGGATACATACATGAACTTGTAATCTCCGTAGATGCAGTTTTCGAGGGCATTGTCTATCTCTTCGGCTGTCATTCCTGAATGAATGGCTACAGCTCTTATTTCCAGCTCATTTAGCCTGTTTACCTGGTCTTTCATCAGTGCTATCAGAGGAGTTATAACCAGGCAGATCCCCTCCTGGGCAAGTGCAGGCACCTGAAATGTAATTGACTTTCCACCACCTGTCGGCATAAGTCCAAGCGTGTCCTTCCCTTCAGCAACAGATCCGATTATCTCTTCCTGCAAAGGCCTGAAAGAGCTAAATCCCCAGTATTTAATTAAAATCTGTTTATAGATATCAATATTCATCCCTTATTGCACTATCTGCAAATGTAATAACTGTTAGTCAATATAATATTTATAAAGGGAATAAACAAATTCTTTCAAACTGCCAGGTCACAAATAGTTTAAACCGGCGTTTGCAACGTTTTTGTAGAGACACTCAAGTTGGGTGTCTCTGCATGAGGTTTTTTCATTCTGTTCTTTGTGCCTTCTTCATACATATGTTGGTTAACGGATTTCATGCCATTAAAAGTAAAATATAGAAGGATTTACGAGATCTGTTTTTTTTTCGTAATTTGCGCCATCAAAAACTTAAAATCTCATCTGATGTCATTTTTAAAAGATAAGATACTGTATGAAGGATTGACGTTCGATGATGTCCTTCTGGTTCCTGCATATTCTGAGGTACTTCCAAGAGAAGTTGATCTCAGTTCCATGTTCACGAGAAACATACGTATTAATACGCCTGTTGTCTCTGCTGCCATGGATACCGTCACTGAAGATGAACTTGCAATCGCCATCGCAAGAGAGGGAGGAATAGGCGTGATACATAAAAACATGTCGATAGGAAAACAGGCAGCACAGGTAAAACGTGTCAAGAGGGCGGAGAATGTTATGATCTTTGATCCTATAACCATAAACCTCGATGCAACTGTTGCCGAAGCCATAAATTTAATGAGCGAATACAAGATCGGGGGTATTCCTGTAATCGACAAAGATGGTATTCTGAAAGGTATTGTCACTAACAGGGATCTTAGGTTTGAAAACAACAGGGCACGAAAGATAACAGAGGTAATGACCACCAGCCTGATTACTACCACTCATCAGACTAACCTGGAAGCTGCTGCCAGAATACTTCAGAAACATAAAATCGAAAAGTTGCCGATGATAGACGACTCAGGCAAACTTATAGGACTTATCACTTATAAAGATATTACTAAAACCAAAGACCGTCCGAATTCTTGTAAGGATGATAAAGGAAGGCTTAGAGTGGCAGGAGCTGTCGGTATAGCCTTTGATACATTGCAAAGGGTTGAAGCTCTGATAAATGCAAATGTAGATGCAATTGCAATTGATACAGCACATGCTCATACAAAAAGCGTTATCAATATTCTGAAGGAAATAAAAAGAAACTTCCCTGATGTCGACGTTATTGCAGGTAATATAGGTACAAGTGAAGCAGCAAAGAGACTCGTTGATGAAGGTGCCGACGCAGTAAAAGTAGGAATCGGACCGGGATCAATATGTACAACAAGGGTAATAGCCGGAGTGGGAATACCCCAGCTATCTGCCATTTATAATGTAGCAAAAGCCATTGAAGGTTCAGGAGTACCGGTAATTGCTGACGGAGGAATAAGATACTCAGGTGACATAATTAAAGCAATTGCTGCAGGTGCCGATTCAATTATGGCAGGCTCACTCTTTGCCGGAGTTGAAGAATCGCCGGGGGATACAATTATCTATAGCGGCCGTAAGTTTAAAGCTTACAGGGGAATGGGCTCTATTGAAGCTATGCAGCAAGGGTCAAAAGACAGGTATTTTCAGGATATTGAAGATGATATTAAAAAACTGGTTCCGGAAGGTATTGAAGCCAGGGTGCCATACAAAGGAACACTGGCAGAAGTAATTTACCAGATGACCGGAGGTTTACGAGCCGGTATGGGTTACCTGGGTGCACGGAATATTGAAATTCTCAAAAAAGACGGCAAATTTGTCAGAATAACACATTCCGGAATTATCGAAAGTCACCCTCACGATGTTTCTATAACCCGGGAAGCACCGAATTATAGCAGAAAATCATTTGAATAACCGGTATCAGTAAATCCTGATGAAGATAAGAACATCCTGCTTAATCATTTTGATATTTCTGCTCCCGGTTGTTGATCAGGCCCAGGACCTTAATTCTAAAATACTTTTGACTGTAGATGGAAAAAACATCCAGGCAGGAGAATTTATCAGGATGTATAAAAAAAGTATGGAGCCGGGGAAAACCTTGAATATTGATGACTATCTTCATCAGTTTATAGTCTTTAAACTTAAGGTAGCTGATGCTCTTAATGAAGGTTATGATACAACCAGGTCATTCAGGAAAGAACTAGCTGGCTACAGGACGCAGCTGGCCCAGAATTATTTAACCGATACCCAGACTAAAGAAAAACTCCTGAAGAAAGCATACCAGAGATCATTAACTGAAATAAATGCATGGCATATTCTCATAGCATTGCCCCAGGAAGCTGTTCCTGAAGATACCTTGCAAGCCTGGCAAAAAGCCATTGACATCAGAGAAAGGATTTTAAAAGGTGAATCGTTTGAAAGCGTCGCCAGAGGAACATCCGATGATAAATCGGTTAAAATTAACGGAGGTAATCTTGGCTATTTCTCTGTTTTTCAAATGATAATGCCATTTGAAGATGCTGCATATAATCTTAAGAAAGGGACTGTATCCATGCCGGTAAGAACCCCTTATGGATATCATATCATTAAAGTTGCTGATATAAGGCCATCAAAAGGGAGGATAAAAGTTGCTCATATAATGAAGGCTGTGCCACCAGGAGCAGATGAAAAAGATGCTGAAAAGGCAAAAGATGAAATAGACAGTATATATAAAATGTTGCAGGCCGGGGCCTCATTCTCTGAACTTGCAAAAAAGTATTCAGATCATAAAGAATCAGCTGCAAAAGGAGGTGAACTCGACTGGTTTGGAACCGGGGAAATTATCAGCGATTTTTCAGAAGCTGCATTTGCACTCACCGATACAGGAAAATACTCAAAACCTGTTCATACTGTCTATGGTTGGCATATTATTAAACTGCTGGGTAAAAAACCCCCGCGCACTTTCGAAGAATCCAGATCATTCCTCGAAAGTAAATTTAACCAGTCGTATCTAAACTCCATAAGCAAAAAATCGTTTGTGGAAAAACTAAAAAAAGAATATAATTTTCATATTAACCAGGATCCATATAATTGGTTTGTTAGTCATACCGATACGCTAATCATGAAAGGATTAAAAAAATATGATCCGACCTCAATCCCTGAAGCTATTTTGTATACATTTGCAAATCAATCAATTACTATTAACGAGTTTGCAGATTATATTGAAAAAAGAGGATCACTGGTTATTACAAAAGATTCATCTATATTTATAAACCGATTAATTGATGCCAGAGTATCTGATCAGTTGATCAGCTATGAGAATTCAATACTCGAAAAAAAATATCCCGAATTCAGGTATCTTATGAACGAATTCCACGACGGAATGCTTCTTTTTGAAATATCTGGTAAAAAGGTATGGAATAAGGTAAGCAGTGATTCGTCGGAGCTTCACCAATATTACGATGAAAATAAGAACAACTGGCTTACAAGACAAGCAATTGATACAAAGATATATACGCTGAAAAAATCTGGCGGAGAAGACTTACTCTCCTCAGCCTTCAAAAAATATTACCTGAAACCTGATCTGGATGATCTCCTTCTTAAAAAATTCAATAATAAAAAAGACACATTGCTTCTCATAAAAGAGGGTACATGGTTAAAGGGTGATAATTCGGAAATAGATAAAATTGAATGGACTATTGGTCCTCATTCTTTAACATATAATGGTTTCCCGTCAATAATCCTTATCAACAGAATTATTGATCCTCACCCAATGAAATTTAATGAAGTTGAGAGTGACGTGATGACTGGATACCAGACATTTCTAGAGAATGAATGGATAAAACAATTAATTAAAAAATATAGCGTTAAGATTGATAATCCGCTACTTGATGAAGTAAAGAAGAAATTGGAAAATGAATAAAGTAATATTATTATTATGCTGTCTTTTCCTTTTAGCCGGTTGTAAGAATAAGAATAACCACCCTAAAAGGAGAGCTCTTGCTGAAGTTGGTAAAGAAGTTCTTTACTACGATGAAATCCCTAAACTTATTCAGCACGGTGTAAATGAGGCAGATTCTGTCGCCCTATATCAGAATTATATTAACAGATGGGCCAGGAGGCAGCTTTTACTTAAAAAAGCTGAAGATAATCTATCGCCTGAGTTAAAAGCAGAAATAGAAAAACAGCTTGAGGAAACAAGGTCAAACCTCATCATTTATCAGTATCAGAGAGAGATGATACTTCAGAAACTGGATACAGTATTAAGTGATGAAGAACTTGAGAATTATTATTCGGCAAATGAAAGCAGCTTTATTCTGACTTCCAATATCGTGAAAGCGCTTTTCATAAAATTGCCTCTGGAGACGCCTGACCTGAAAACAATAAAATTTCTTGCACGTTCAAATGATCATAATGATCTTCAGAAGCTTGAAAGTTATTGTTACCAGTTTGCAGAGAAGTTCGATGACTTCAATGAAAAATGGGTTCCAATGGACAGGCTCTTAGTTGAGCTTCAACAGAATATTGATAATGAGGAAAATTTTCTTAAAAGAAACACCTTTTTCGAAACCAGCGATTCCACTTCAGTATATCTGGTTTCAATAAGGGATTACAGATTAAGATCTTCGCTGGCACCATATGAGTATGTCAAAGATGATATCAAGAGAATTATCCTGAATTCCAGACGATTCGAATTCATTAAGGCCCTTGAGAATGGAATTTATAATGATGCTTTGAAAGATAACAATTTTAAGATATTTTAATTTTGATTACCAATTCTTTACATTTGACCCTGTTTCCGATATTGCATAAGCCGTATTGTTACCTGTTTTTTGCTATATAACGTGAAGCTGTAGCAAAAAATATATGAGCCATACTCATGTTTATAATGAATACAAAATGTTTAAATCAATTATATAATGAAGAAAAGAAAATTGAAGTTTTGCCTGACACTGATATGTTTGTTTCTGCCAGGAGTGTTTATTGCCAATTCGCAGATACTTGTCGAATCAGTAGCAGCTGTTGTCGGTAACGAAGTTATTTATCTTTCTGATCTTGAGGGTACTATCGCAGACCAGGCAAGAAACGGTAATAAAATGCCTTTCAATCAATTGACATGTGTTGTGCTGCAGCAAATGCTCGTTTCAAAACTGTTCGTGGATCAGGCAAGGATAGATAGTATAACTGTAACAGATGATGCAGTTGAAGGTGACCTGAACATGAGGATGAATGATGCAATAAGGACAGCAGGAAGTGAAGAGGCCCTCGTGGGGTATTTCAAGAAGAGCATACTTGAAATCAGAAGGGATATAAAGAAAACACTTATGGAACAGCAGGTAGTGAGTGAAGTTCAGAACAAAATTTCCAAGAATATAACAGTTACGCCTGTTGGCTTAAAAAGATACTATAATTCAATCCCTAAAGACAGCCTGCCGGTTATTCCTGCAAAGTACCAGATTAGCATCATTCAGGCAGACCCGCCTGACAATGAAGAAAACAAAGCTGAAGCACGGCAGAAGCTTCTTGACATCAGAAGTCAGATTCTTGCAGGTAAGAGCTTTAATGTACTGGCAATTATGTATTCTGAAGATCCGGAATCTGCAAAATTAGGTGGTGAAATAGGGTATCGTGTAAGGGGTGAGCTTGAAAAACCATACGCCGATGCTGCATTCAGTCTCACTAAGAACAATGTCTCTAAAATTGTCGAATCAAAATATGGATTCCATATTATTCAGCTCATCGACCGTAAAGGTGATATGGTTAATACACGTCATATCCTCATCCGACCGAAAGTCAAACCCGAACAGGCAGCAAAGGCAATGGCAAAACTCGACAGTATAGCCAACCTGATAAGAAAAGACAGCATTAAGTTTGAGGCTGCTGCCATGCGTTTTTCAACCCATAAAGACAGCAGGATTAATGGCGGCAAATTAGTGAATTCTAATCCTTCTTCCCGGGTAACATGGTTTACTCTTAGAAGAATTAAACCCTGAAATGTATATAAAAATCAGGGATATGAAGATTGGTGAAATATCCGATCGCTTTTAAAACAACCGATGAAAATAATAATGAAGTTTTCAGAATTGTAAAACTCGATAACATACTTCCGGCACATTCGGCAAATCTGAAAGATGATTATCAGAGCCTGTATGATGCTGCACTTGTTAAAGAAAGAGCAGATGTTTTTGATAAATGGGTAAAAAACAAAATTAGTATCACTTATATTAAAATAAGCGATGAATTCAAATCATGTGACTTTTTACAAAAAGGATGGTTGAAATAAATTTTCTGAGTCAGCTGGTCAAAATATTTCAATTAGACATTTATTTTATGTCACGGTTTTCCTGTTTTTTGTACCCTCGGTTCAATCCCAGGATATACCTGCAAATCAGACAACCAAGAAGAAAATTGAGCTTAAAAATGCCGATGAGGATATAATTCTGAAAGATCCTCAGACCGGTAAAGATATTCATCATCTGCTGGGAAATGTCAGGCTGAAGGATAATGACATATTCATGTGGTGCGACAGTGCACATTTTTATCCTGATAAAAATCAGGTGGAAGCTTACAGCAAAATCCATATCAAGCAGGGCGATACTCTTAATCTTTATGGACAATTATCTTTTTTATGATGGAATGAGCAAATTGGCATTTGTGAAAGGCAATGTTGAACTAATTGATAAAGACACTCATCTCTATACCGATTCGATACATTATGATGTAACTACCAGAATTGCCAGGTATACTGAAAGAGGCAGGATAACAAATGCAAAAATACACTTACAAGCATTATCGGTGTATATTCATGCAACAGAAAACCTTTTTCATTTCAAGGATAGTGTAAAAATAGTAAATCCTGATTATGTAATGACCGGCGATACAATGGATTACAACACAGTTTCAGAAATTGCATATTTCACCGGGCCTACTGAGGTGAACGGTGATAGCATATATCTGTATTGTGAAAAAGGATGGTACGATACAAAAAACAAGGTTACCTCGGTCTGGAAAAAACTATGATAGACAACCGGAAACAAATAATTCACGGGGATTCTTTATTTTTTAATGACAGTACCGGATACGGGGAATCATTCAGAAACGTCATCATTGAAGACACAACAAATAACATGGCAGTTGAAGGAAATTATGCCTGGTACTATAAACAGCCTGAAAGATTTATGGTTACTAAAAAAGCAGTCTTTATTCAGATTTCAAAACAAGATTCTCTTTTCCTTCATGCAGATACAATAAGTGCAGTAATGGTTACTGAAAAACCTGAAAAATCTGAAAAACCTGCAAAAAGTTACAGGCTAATGAGAGCATACTATGGTTGCCGTGTTTTCAGCAAGGATCTGCAGTCAAAATGTGATTCGCTTTCATATTCCTTTCAGGATTCAGTTATACGACTATATAGCGCTCCTGTGATCTGGTCAGGAGAATGATCAGCTGTACTTCCGATTCAATGGCGGTATTTACAAAAAACCGTCAGACCGACCGGCTTGAATTGTATAATAATGCATTTATTGCAAGTCAGGTTGATACTATCAAGATTTGATCAGATAAAAGGCCGGTCGCTTACCGGATATTTCAAAAACAATGAATTGTATAAAATAGATATAAAGGGCAATGGAGAAATCACTCTTTTATCTTATTGATGGAGAAAGATGTTGCGGGTGTGGAGCAATCAAAATGTGCCAATATTGAAATGACATTTTGACAAAGGGAAAATATCTGAAATTTATGAATATGAGAATCCGGAAGGATTTATTGATCCGCCTCTTACCGGTGAACCCGGTAAGACTCGATGGCTATAAATGGTTAGATAATCTGAGACCAAAAAAGAAGTGATGATATATTTAATAAATGAAAAAGAGGCTGATCATATGAAAATCGCCTCTTTTTTAGTATTCATCTTCATTAAAAAAGAAGTCGTCTTTACTGGGATAATCGGGCCAGATATCTTCAATGCTTTCGTAAATATCACCTTCATCCTCAATTTCCTGCAGATTTTCAATAACTTCCATAGGGGCACCCGACCTAATGGCGAAATCAATCAGCTCATCCTTAGTGGCAGGCCATGGAGCATCTTCAAGTTTTGATGCTAATTCAAGTGTCCAGTACATATTTTCCTGATTAAGTAAAGCTTATAACAAAGTTTGCAAATATATATATTATTTTACTTAAAAAGCAATACCATTTTTCAAGTTTTTTAACAGTTCATACTGACCACTTAATCTCTTCAATATCAAGCTCTAAGGCGATTTTTCTGGACAAAACAAATAAAAAATCGGAAAGCCGGTTAAGGAATTTAATCACAATTTCAGGCGATTCTTCAGTAATGTCCAACCTTAAAACTGACCTCTCCGCCCTGCGACATACACACCGTGTTATATGACAATATGATACAAGTACATTACCTCCCGGAAGAATAAAATTATTCAATGGAGGAAGCGTCTCTTCCATCGTGTCAATTTCATTTTCCAGCATTGATATGCAATCAGCATCAGGCAATATTTCTTTCCCTCTCATTGCTTTGGTTGTCACTGGCAAGTGCTGCAGCGCATCGCATAAGCTGGTCCTGAATATAAATCAATAGCTCCTTCACGGTTGTGGTTTTCCTTATGGTCCCTCAACAGTCCAATCCATGCAATCAAGCTCATCAACAGAGCCATAAGCTTCAACTCGCATCGAATGTTTTGGAACCCTCCTGCCTCCCAACAATGAAGTTGTGCCATCATCACCTGTAAGGGTATAGATTTTCATACTATGAATTAAAGGAAAAACAAGAAATAAAATAATATCAGATTGTAACTCTATAACTTTTATATACTTTTCATTTTGATAATCCTGTGCAATTTCACCGTCAAACAGCCTGATTATACGGGCTGCATGCCTGGCAATATCCTCTTCGTGCGTGACTACAATCACAGTATTTCCCTTTTTATGAATTTCATCAAGCAACCCCATGATATCAAAAGATGTCTTGCTGTCGAGATTCCCTGTTGGCTCATCTGCAAGAATAATTGAAGGTTTGTTTACAAGAGCCCTGGCAATAGCCACACGCTGACGCTGTCCTCCTGACAGTTCATTTGGCTTATGGGTCATCCTGTCGGCCAGGCCAACCTGCTCAAGGGTTTCAACTGCCACTTTTTCCCTGTCAAGTTTAGGGACTCCGGCATAAATTAAAGGTAATGTAACATTCTCAAGTGCAGAATATCTGGGAAGAAGATTAAAGGTCTGAAATACAAATCCAATCTCTTTATTTCTTATTTCTGCAAGATAATCATCTTCCATTTTGCTCACATCGGTACCATTGAGAATATAAGTTCCGCTTGTGGGAGTATCGAGGCATCCAAGAAGATTCATCAGAGTGGATTTTCCTGACCCTGAAGGTCCCATGATCGCAACATATTCATTCCTTTCAATATTAATAGAAACTGATCGTAAAGCCCTCACAATCACTGATCCGACCTGATAATTTTTAACAATATCATGAATCTCAATTACTTTATCCATAACGTTTAAAATTTGAATTTCCGAAATTAGACTAAATATATCAAATAATAAATTTATATTGCCTGTAATTTTTGTTAATATCTGATTACATAGTCATTATGATTGATTCCCTCCCTGAAAAATACGATTCCCATTCTGAAAATATCAATGCTTACTGAAACCTTTTTATGAAGCTTTATTTCGTTCCATGCTTCTGCCATTTCCTGGAATAGTTGATATCATCAATAATAATAACAGTATCTTCACCGGAAATTTCTGCCATCATGTTGAAATATTTTATTACAGGTTCTTTCCTGTGGTTTCCGTCAATAAAAACCATTCCGGGCTTAATTCCGGTTTTTAAAACCTGGCAGAATTTCATCAAACGAACCTTCAGAATGATATTAATATTGTTCAGGCCGGCTTCAGTAAAATTTTGTTTTGCGATTGCAGCTGTTGCATGACAACCTTCAATTGTATATACTGTAGCATCCGGACACGAAGCAGCCATATACATAGTACTTATTCCAAGAGAAGTTCCCAATTCAATAATCATCGGCTTGCCAAATTCAGCGCCATATTTGACCAAGAAGCTTGCCATATTTCTGTGGAACAGGTGATTATCTGGCAATATCTGAAACTTTTCTGATTATTTCGATAATTTCTTGACCGGAACCAAGGTCTAACATACTATTCTGTGTCTGTCATCAATCATTTTCATTCTTATTTTTCAACTTTAGAGATAATTACACGGATCAATTTTATTCCTGAAAACTACCTGACACAAGATTGAAAACAAACGGACTATGAATTCCATGCCCTTTTCCGTGACGCGAAAACAGAATATAATTCAAATATTTAACAATACCGGGAAAAAATCATTTCAGTATTGACATTATAATTAGGACAGGTTTTCAAAAATACGTATTTTGGAATAATGAAATCCGTTAACAGCAAAGATAGCAAAGTATATGATTTGCCCCCATGGGAGCAACCTGATTAGTTTACTTGCAGTTAAATGAAAATATAAATCGGATAATTTTTTGACAGATTAATCAGCAGTTTTTAGATACGGATATAACCTATTTATCGGGAGTCGGCCCCAAAAGAGCAGAATTGCTGAATAAAGAGCTGAATATTTTCACATTCCGCGATCTGCTGTATTATTTCCCCTACAAATATATCGACAGAACCAGATTTTATAAGATAGCAGAACTCGATCCTGACCTTCCATTTGTACAGATAAAAGGCATTATAAAGGGATATTCTACAGAGGGTCATGGAACCGGCAAACGGTTGGTAGCTGATTTTCAGGATGAAACCGGAACTATAAAACTAGTCTGGTTCAGAGGCGGAAAATGGATTACCGGCAGTTTTAGCCCGGGCCTGGAATTTATTGTATTCGGAAAACCAAGTGTTTTTAATGGTATTATTAATATCATACATCCTGAAATGGAGGCAGCCAATAAGATGGCTGAAAGGATATCGTCGGCTCTGCAGGCGCAGTACAGCACAACAGATAAGCTTAAAAATCAATTCGTTACATCCAAAACTATAAGCAAGCTTATAGGCAATATGTTGAAACTGATTAAAACAAAATTGCCTGAGACATTACCGGCTTATCTTGTTTTACGGTATAAATTAATGGAGCTCCACGAGGCATTACATAAGATACATTTTCCTTCCAATCCTGATGAACTCGAAAAGGCCAGATACCGTCTGAAATTTGAAGAACTGTTTTATATTCAGTTAAACCTCCTTAGATTTAAAACTAACCGAAATATTAAATTTAAAGGATTTGTATTTTCTAGTGTCGGAGAAAATTTTAATAATTTTTATTATAATAATTTACCTTTTGCTCTTACTGAAGCCCAGAAAAGAGTGATAAAGGAGATAAGAAAAGATCTGGGCTCTGGAAAACAAATGAACCGTTTGCTCCAGGGTGATGTAGGAAGCGGTAAGACACTGGTAGCACTTATGAGTATGCTTATTGCTATTGATAATGGTTATCAGGCATGCATAATGGCTCCTACCGAGATTCTTGCAAATCAGCATTATCAGACTATCAGTAAATTGCTGAAGGGCATTGATATCAAAATACACCTGCTCACCGGATCCTCAAAAAAATCCTTGCGCAAATCAATTGCTGAATCACTTCTTGACAGCTCGCTGAATATTCTTATCGGTACTCATGCTCTTCTTGAAGAAAATGTTCAGTTTGCCAATCTTGGATTAGTAATTATTGATGAACAGCACCGGTTTGGAGTTGAGCAGAGAGCAAGACTCTGGCAAAAAAATCTCAATCCCCCTCACGTTCTAGTTATGACTGCCACTCCTATTCCAAGAACTCTTGCCATGACTCTGTACGGGGACCTTGATGTTTCTGTTATCGATGAGTTACCTCCAGGAAGGGTACCTGATAAAGACAATGCATTTCACTGATTCAGAAAGAAATAAAGTTTTTGGATTTATAGGACATCAGATCGCCGAACATCGCCAGATTTACATTGTATATCCTCTTATTAAAGAATCTGAAACTATGGATTATAAAGATCTTGAGGATGGATGGGATACTATTTCAAGAGTTTTTCCGCCTCCTGAATACTGTATCAGTATTGTCCATGGAAAGATGACGCCTGCCAATAAAGGAAATTTCAATGAAGCTATTTAAAGACGGAGTGGCTCATATTCTGATTGCAACAACAGTTATTGAAGTTGGTGTTGATATCCCAAATGCTACAGTAATGGTAATTGAAAGTGCTGAAAGATTTGGTCTCTCCCAGCTGCACCAGTTGAGGGGACGAGTAGGACAGAGGAGCCGATCAGTCGTATTGCATACTTATGAGTTCAGATAAACTTTCGACGAGAAGCTGCAACACGAATTGAGGTAATGAT
>CAVVGP010000203.1:0-14523 GCA_963747625.1 uncultured Bacteroidales bacterium
CTTAATTACATTCATTTTTTTCACATCCCCATGACATTCCACACAATTCACTCCTCCCGCACTGACATGCTGTGCATGACTGAAGAAAACATGATCAGGCAGATTGTGCACCTTTATCCATTCAATAGGTTTATGATTTTCATAAGCGCTTATAACCTTTGATATTTCATAGACCCCTGAACGCGATCCGCTCCGAACCATCAAATGACAATTCATACAAACATTCACAGGAGGAATTCCTGCAGATTTACTATATGGCGCTGAACTATGGCAGTAAATACAGTCAGTTCCATTCTGCCCGGCGTGAACTGCATGTGAAAATTTGACAGGCTGCATCGGAGAATAATCCTTTGACCGACCAAGGTCAATGGCACTGAATACAAGAACTGTGTGATAAAAATTCCTGTAACAAGCAGGATAACATAATTAATCCATCTTCTTTTTAATATTTTGGTTATAATGGCATCAACAATTGAAAAAAGAAATAAGATAGACGCAATAATGAATAATATTAGGTTTGTTATTACTGGTTTGTCCCGCGAAAGACCTATTCCGACAAATCTGTCCATATAAGCCTTAATCAATACAATATCTTCAGGAGTAAGATGAATATCTTTGTGTACCTGGGCCATTTTCTGCCCTGCAGGTCTAAGTAGTACCCTGCTTAAATCTACTGCACTCTTATGCAAATATTTTTTAAAAATTTCCAGGGCATCGGGATTCCTTTAAGTGATCGGACACTCTGGTATTGTGACAACTTGCACAATTAACTGATTCATTTTTAAGGTATGCAAGACCATAGAAAAGCCGTTCTCCTCTTATTATTTCCTCTGCTTTAAAAGTTTTTTTTGTATAGAGGACTGAATTTGCAGAATTCTTTTGACCCGTGTCGCTGACCTGAAATATACCGGAGTAACCCGGGGCAATAAAAGCATAAAAGAATAATACAGTGATTAAATATTTTAATTTTCCTTCGGGAGAATTTCTGGTCATTGTAGTTAATTATTGGTTATTTAAGCCTTAACCATCAGAATGGAATTATATCTCCTCTACAATATTCAACAAATTCAAAAATATAAAATTGATTTATATAATACTATTTAACGTTGTATTTTCTTCCAATTAATTAAACGGTTGAATTTTCTGCCGGATAAAAAAGATTAAAAATCCCTGCATATTTCATGTTTAATAATTAACCAATTATTGTACTATTTTTAGATTCGCTCTTTATATATTTGCAAATAAGCAACTATTAGATTAAGCCTTGATCGTTTATTTTATAATTAACCAATTGAACCATGAAAAAGATCTGTCTGCCAGCATTTATTTTTATTCTTTCTGTTTTATTTGTTACCGGCTGTAAAAAAGATAAAGGAGAACCGCCTGTAATGCCACCACAGGAATCCATGATAATTGATTTCAGTAATTTCATTTCTACAACAAAATCACTTGAGCTGTTACCAGGTCAGAAAGGTACGGAAAACAGCAATTGGGTGTATTCAGCAACAGTTGCGGGGTACTGGAATGTGATTATAAACACAACTCTTGCTGTTCCTATCGCTTCTTATATTGACTTGCTTGACCAGACTCCGGTATATGTTACGACAAAAACATGGCAATGGAGTTACGATGTTACCTATTTAAACACCACATATAAAGCAAGACTGACAGGTCAGATTGTGTCAGGCAGTGTAAACTGGAAAATGTATATCACAGGAGAGGGAAGCGGGACAAATAATTTTCCGGAATTTCTCTGGATGCAGGGTACTTCCAAATCAGATGGTACAAGCGGACAGTGGATCCTGAATGAAAATGCCCTGGATCCTAATCCATTTCTTCAGATTGACTGGTCCAAACCCACTACGTCGGTTGATTTGGTTAAATATACATTCGTGAAAGCCGGAGATCCATTTAACTCCAGTTATATTATCTATGGATTGACTACAAATGCTTTAAATGCATATTATACTGTTCATTACTATAATGGTGTGAAATTTTCAGATGTTGCTATAGAATGGAATACAACAACTTTAAATGGTCAGGTTCAATCCGTTGATTATCTGGGAGATTCTAACTGGTATTGCTGGGATTCAAATAAAGTTAACACTACCTGTGATTAGGAAGATTATGATATCAGAAAATCCCGGATTTACCGGGATTTTTTTTACTCAACACAAGGAATATGAATCTACCGATTATTATTCTGATACAAGCAATTTATTAACTGATTATAAAGCTCTGCTCCTTTTTGTTACTTAATAATGTATTTAGTATTTTCCTGCCAGATTTTACTATTGTTTGCCGGAAAAAACTCATTGATTAAAAGGCACTTAAACGTCTCCTCGGTGGTAAACTAAGGTTATGAATAACACAATCTGACAGATGGGATCAAAATTTTTACTATTTTGTGCTCCTCAATTTTAAGAAATAAATGATGTCAACAGGGAAAAAATCTGTTTTACTTATATTGCTGATCCTGATATGCGATCAGGTCCTGAAAATTTGGGTCAAAACCCATATGGAAATCGGTCAGGAAATCCATATTTTCGGAAACTGGGGAATGCTTCATTTTATAGAGAATAACGGGATGGCATTCGGAATGGAAATGGGAGGGAAACCCGGTAAATTGGTTTTAAGTGTCTTCAGAGTTGTTGCAATTTTTGGAATAGGCTGGTTCCTTTCTTCATTGATAAGAAAAAAAGCGAATCTCGGATTAATTCTTTCCGTCAGTGCCATAATGGCCGGAGCAATAGGAAATATTATCGATAGCGCATTCTATGGGATGATCTTCAGTGAAAGTTTCAATCATCTAGCCATTCTCTTTCCTCCCGGAGGAGGATATTCTTCATTCCTGCACGGGAGAGTGGTTGATATGTTTTACTTTCCGATAATTAACTCTCATTGGCCACAATGGTCGCCATACAGACCAGGGGAATCCCTGGTATTTTTCAGACCGGTTTTTAATATTGCTGATTCGTCAATAACATGCGGAGTTATATCAATAGTATTATTTCAGAAGAAAATGTTCAGGAATCTGTCATGAATGAGTCCAAAGATGAAATATGGATTTTCTGTTTTTACTGGCAGCAGCTATTGACGCAATTTAAAATAGTTTTCAGGTTTTCATGTTTCAGAAAATACCAGATGTTTTTACCTTCCCTCTTTGAAGAGAGTACGCCTTTATCTTTTAAAATTCCAAGATGATGTGAAGCTGTTGACTGTTCGATACCAAGTTGCTTATGAATTTCTGTTACAGTTTTTTTTCCCCATCTTCAAGACATCCAACAATTGATATACGTACAGGATGTGCAATTGCTTTAAGCATACCCGCCGCTTTTTCAAGAATTTCCGGATTAAGTTCCTTAATATTCCATTATTAACAATTTCATTATGCAAATATATATAAATATGTTGATATGATGAATAGTTACTTTTTTGAAACAGAATAATCAACCGGATCAGAAGAACTATTGACTAAAAATTTATCATTGAACCCTGATTTTGCTATATTTGAACGAAATAAATATTTATGTCTGCTCTTACCGGAATAAAGAAGCCTGTTGCAAATGAGATGGCTGAATTTGAAGCCTATTTCAGCAGGACCATGCGGAGTGATATTCCTTTATTAAATATCATTCTTAATTATATTCTGCGTCGTAAGGGTAAGCAGATGAGGCCGTTGCTGGTGTTTCTTACTGCCAGGCTGAACGGCGAGATTGTTGAATCCACCTACGTAGCTGCTACTTGTATTGAACTTGCTTCATACGGCATCGCTTGTTCATGATGATGTAGTTGATGATGCACATGAAAGACGAGGTTCTCTTTCAATTAATGCCCTTTGGAACTCAAAAATTGCAGTTTTGCTGGGTGATTATCTGCTTTCAACCGGAATGCATATTTGTATTGAAAAATCACGTTATGATATGCTGGAAATTATTTCTGAAGCAGTTAAATCGATGTCTGAGGGAGAACTTTTGCAGCTTCAGAAAGCCCGAAAATTAAATATTAGAGAAGAAGATTATTACAAAATAATAATAAGCAAAACAGCGGCTTTACTTGTCAGCCTGCACAGCTTGTGGAGCAAGATCCGTGTCAGAGGATGCAGAAACGATACAGTTAATGAAGGATTTTGGTGAGAATATCGGAATTGCATTTCAGATCAGGGATGATATTCTTGATTATGAAGGTACAGGCTTAACCGGCAAAACAGTCGGGAATGATATTAAGGAAAAAAAGATTACTCTCCCTCTGATTCATGCCCTTGAACAATCGGCAAACTCAAAAAAAAGGCATATTCTTAACATTGTAAAAAACAGGAAAAAGACCAAGGCTGAAATAAATGAGGTTATAAGTTTTGTTATTGATTACGGAGGACTTGAATATGCAGAACTCAAAATGAATCAGTATCGCGATAAAGCCCTTGCTATCCTCGATTCTTATCCGGATTCCGAAGTCAAAGAATCCCTAAAGGAATTCGTTCAATATACCACCTCACGAAATAAATAAAATCAGACGTGCACTCAAGCTGAATCTTTGCAACTTGGCCAAGGTCTTTTACATAATATTTTGATCCCAGCCAGAAAAGAAGAGCTCCGATAAAAAGAATAAATGGAAAACTGAAAGGGCTGTCTGAATATTAGTAAGATCATAAATTTTACCCATTACAACAGGAGCTATTGAGGCTCCCAGGAGATTCTGAACAACAACAGCGATGGCATAAGATGTTGCTCTCAGCCCCGGATGAATTACATCCTGGGTGACAGCAGCAGCTCCTGAGATGAAAGCCATTACAAAAACTCCGAAAATCAGAAAAGAACATATTGAAGAGTTCCTCTGAATACAACAAGTGCCATAAAAAGAATAACTGAAGTCAGCAATGTTGAGAGAGCCGGGAATATGAGTCTGGCATTTATTCTTGTTTTTCTCCATTGATCGGTAAGAAATCCACCAAGCGGAGCACCAACAAGTGCAAGTACCATGACTGAACTCGCCATTTTACCTGCTGTTTCCTGCGGAACATTACGCATTTTTTCAAAATATGTAGGCAACCATGTCAGCATCGCTGTTGTAACAAAAACAACTGCAGCTATTCCGAAATAGGTAAAAAGAACGGATGGTTTTGAAATAAACTCTTTTATCATATCCTTCCTTTCCATCTTAATCTTCTTACTCTTCTTATCATAAAAGGAAAGGTCGACTGTCTTATAATCTTTCACAAAAAGAAACAGAATAGCCACGGTCATTCCCGGTATTGCGACAATTCCAAAAGCATGTTTCCAGCCCAGCTTTGCTGCAATAATTCCACCCAGAAGCACACCAATAGCTGAACCAAGTGGAATTGAGGCATTCCAGATTCCCATCATTCTTGCTCTCCTGTCAATAGGATATAAACCTGATATCATTGCACTCCCTCCCGGGGCATAACCTGCCTCTCCCACTCCAATCAGTATCCGGGCCATGAACAATTGTACATAATTTCCAGTCAGCGCACACAAAGCTGTAGATATACTCCACATAGTTGCCATAACACCTATTGTTTTAGTCCGGCTCCACCTGTCAACTAAAATTGAAACAGGAAACGTCAGTATTACGATAGCCCAATAAACAGCTGATACAAGCAACCCGCTTTGCATATGAGATATCCCATAGTCTTTTTCAATTGAGCCAAACATAGATGTTACAATCATTCTGTCAATATAATCGAACATATACAGCATGAACAATAACAAAAAAACATAATTAGAGTACCTCCTTGAAAATAAATATCCTGCGCGGTCTTCTGGTTTTTTCATACTTGCTTTTATTTTTATAACCTCAATACCAAGTAAATGAAAATAAATGTCAGTTGTTTTTTTTATTGTATTTTTAAGTCTTTATACTTAGGGAAGTTAACAGGTCATACCAGGTATGGCCTTACACTGTTGAAATGTGATTCCAGAACTTTAGCCCGGACCAACTATTGCATTTCAGATAAGGAATCACCCAGGGTATATTAGATTTTATTTGTAATTTTCTGTTTTTAATAATAAAAATCTCAGTACCTATGACAACTTTAAAGCAAATCAATGAATTTCTCGATTCACAGCCCATTGCTATGGTTGGAGTTTCGCGCAATCCTAAAAAATTTGGTTATGCCGCTTTTAAAGAACTCAAGGAAAAGGGAATGAAAATCATTCCTGTAAATCCGCTGGCTGATGAAATAATGGGGGAAAAATCTTATCCTAACGTAAAAATGCTTCCTCCTGAAGTCCAGAGCATAATAATTCTTACAAAAAAGAACCAGACTGCCTCAGTGGTCAGAGATGCGAAAGAAAAAGGGATAAAACATATCTGGATACAACAGATGGCCGACAGCAAAGAGGCTCTTAATGAGCTTAAAGATACAGGGATAAATTTTATTACCGGAGAGTGCATACTCATGCATTACAAACCAAACAGTATCCATAAGTTTCACAGAAGTTTTAATAAATTCTTTGGCCGCTTTCCAAAATGATGAAAGAAATCAAAACTTCCTACAATCTTCAGTTTATTGTAAGGGATTACGAATGTGACCTTCAGGGTGTTGTAAATAATGCTAATTACATGCATTATCTTGAGCATGCAAGGCATGGATTTCTCATTTCAAAAGGAGTTAGTTTTGTTGAGCTGCATAACGAAGGAATAGATCTTATCGTTACAAAAGTGGAAATTGAATACAAATATCCGCTCAGGAGTCGCGATGAATTTATTGTAACAGTGGACATTCAAAGAGAAGGTAATGCCAGGATTCTTTTTCTTCAGGATATTTACAGAATGCCTGAATTAAAACTAATTGTGAAAGCAAAAGTGACCGGTGTTGCAACAAAAAAAGGCAGGCCGGTTCCGCCAGGGGACCTTGTTTTCAGGCTTGGATTAAAATCTTGATTGTTAAATATTAAAAATTGAAAAAATGAATTCAAAAAAAATCATCAGACTAAACCTGGCTGTTATTTTTATGGCTTTCTCTTTTATTTCCTTTTCACAAACAACATTAACGTTAAGACAGAGATATGATAAACAGGAGGTTTATATAACTATGAGGGATGGAGTAAAGCTATTCACTTCAATTTATACCCCCAAAAACACTTCGGTCTCTCATCCTATTCTCCTGAACCGGACTCCTTACGATATAGAACCCGGAGGACCTGACGGCTTTAATTATTTTATGCAGATATACCAAAGATATACCGCCGATGATTATATTATGGTTTACCAGGATGTAAGGGGAAAATACATGAGTGAAGGTGTATATGAAGATATACGTCCTGTAATCCCTGTAAAAAAGAGTAATAAGGATACTGATGAAACGACTGATACCTGGGATACTGTTGACTGGCTTATCAAGAATGTAAAAAATAACAACGGGAATGTTGGAATTTTCGGGATTTCCTATCCTGGTTTTTATTCTACCATGGGTATCATAAATGCACATCCGGCCGTTAAAGCTGTGTCTCCTCAGGCTCCGGTTACTGCATGGTTCCTTGGTGACGATTTTCATCATAACGGTGCGTTTTTCCTTCTCGATTGTTTTAGTTTCTACTATAGTAACGGAAGGTCACACAAAGATCTGACACGAAAAGGGAACTCTTCCTTTAACTGGCCTGTCCCCGACAACTACCAGTTTTTTCTTTCCCTGGGTGCAGACAAAAATATTGCTCCGGCATATTTTGGCGACAGTATTAAATTCTGGAATGATGCTTTTGCTCATCCTGATTATGACAATTTCTGGAAAACAAGAGATCCCAGGCCATTTCTGAAAAATGTCACTCCTGCAGTCATGACCGTCGGTGGATGGTTCGACGCGGAAGATCTTTATGGCACCCTGCATACTTACTCTGCAATTGAAAAACAAAATACTCCGGCGCTGGAAAATATTCTGGTGATGGGGCCCTGGTCGCACGGTCAGTGGGCTTCAGGCAGTGGAAATAATGTGGGAAATATTTACTGGGGATTTGATGCCAATAAGAAATTTCAGGTTCTGGAGAAAAATTTCTTTGATTATTATCTGAAAGGGAAAGGGAATGCTGATATGGCTGAAGCAACAATATTTGTTACCGGGTCAGATGAGTGGAGAAACTTTGACAGCTGGCCTCCCAAAAATGTAATTGAAAAAAATCTTTACCTGCAAACTGCCGGAGCTGTTTCATTTACGGCTCCTGAAGCAAAAGAGAAGCTTTGATGAGTATGTTTCCGATCCTATGAAACCAGTTCCATATTCAGAAACTATCGGAGTGAACCGCACTACGGCATATATGACAGATGACCAGAGATTTGCCTCCCGTCGGCCTGATGTGATGGTATATCAGTCAGAAATATTGACTGAGGATATAACTTTAACAGGTCCGATAACTGCAGATCTGTTTGTATCGACCACTGGCACTGATGCTGATTATGTTGTAAAGTTGATCGATGTTTTTCCACCTGATATAATCGAATCAGATGCGGACGATATTAAAGTTCCCCTGGGAGGATATCAGATGCTTGTACGGGGAGATGTATTCAGGGGAAAATATCGGAACAGCTTTGAAAATCCCGAACCTTTTATCCCCGGGAAAATTACTGAAGTAAAATACGTGATGCCCGATATGGCCCATACTTTTAAAAAGGGGCACCGGATTATGATTCAGATACAAAATTCATGGTTTCCTCTGGTTGATCGAAATCCTCAAAAATTCGTTGATATTTATACTTGTTCCGATAGTGATTTTCAAAAAGCAACCCAAAGAATTTATCATGATTCCTCTGATCCTTCAAGTGTTAAAATCACTGTGTTACAACCATAATATTATGGAATCCTGGAATAAAACATATTAATCCTGCAGTCTTCCTGGTTCCACCGATCAAAAAGTGAAGTGAAAAAATTACGGTGTTAATCAAATAATTTACCGTTATGGCAAAGAGTAATCTGACACGCAGGGAATTCGTCACAAAAACCATTACAGTCGGAGCAGGTTCCGTTTTGATTGGGAAAGCTGCTTTTGGTTTATCTGCCAGGAAGGCAATTTCATATACTGATCCATTTCAGATTGTGACCATGGGTAAATCTGGTTTGAAATCGACACTTCTTGGAATGGGAACCGGATTCAGCGGATATAACAGGTCATCAAACATAACAAGAGCTGGAGTTGCTGAAAAAATTATCGGCAGGCATATGAAAAGGGAATTCGGTTTTTTGACTGTGCTGACAGCTACGGAACACATCCCTTTGCAGCAGCTGCACTTAAAGGTTTCCCAAGGGAATCATATACGCTGAGCTCTAAAATCTGGGTCGGTCCTGGAGGCATTCCTGAAACTGAACGGTCCTGATGCTGACGTAGTTGTTGACCGTTTCAGGAAAGAACTTAAAACAGACTATCTCGATCTGGTACAGATTCATTGCATGACAGATTCCAAATGGACTGACAAGCAAAAAATACAAATGGATATTCTTGAAAACCTAAAAGCTAAAGAAAATAATCAGGGCTCATCGGGGTATCGGTCCATTCTCTTGAAGCAATGGAAGCATGCGTTAATAGTTCATGGGTTGATATTGTTCATGTACGGATTAATCCATATGGAGAAGCTATGGATAATAAAGATCGCTGATGTGACTCCGGTAATTGCAAAACTTCATAAAGCAGGGAAAGGAGTTATCGGCATGAAACTGATAGGAAATGGCACTTTCAAAAATGATTCCGGGAAAATAGATGCCTCTCTTAAATACGTTCTTGAACTTGGAACCGTAAATATGATCATTGTAGGATTTGAATTGGCTGAACAGATTGATAATTATATCGGAAGGATGAGGAAAGTGCCATTATGATAGGATAACTGGTCTCTTTTTGGCTACTATCTGAATGCTAGGCGATTTATTGATCATCATGGAATATTTCTGAAGGGAATATTAAATTCTTTTTTATTTGACTTCTCTGAAACCAGCGGAGCTTCACAAACAATACGGATAGTTGGTGTTAAAGTTTAAATACGATCATTTAGATGAATAAACCCATTTTGAATAGAACAACAATTAAATTATGAGAACTTAATAAATTACTGATTGCATTTCCGTTAGATCATGGGTTAGTTTCAGTCTGATCCAAAAGAAAAATCAGATGACAATAATTGAACCAGGGACAAAATTTGAAAAACTTGCTGACGGATCTCTTTCACAGAAGGTCCTGCTGCAGATGCAAAAGGAAATGTCTATTTCACCGATCAGCCCAATGACAGGATAATGATCTGGAGCCTTTCCGGCAAACTTTCCACTTTCATGCAACCCTGTGGCCGCTCAAATGGTCTCTCATTTGATAAAGATGGAAATCTGTGGGCATGTGCGGATCAGAAAAATGAATTATGGTGCATCGCTCCTGATAAAAAAGTTACCGTTATTCCTTCAAAATACCATGGAAAAACCCCTTAATGGTCCGAATGATCTGTGGAATACTCCTGATGGCGGCGTATATTTTACAGATCCCTTTTATAAACGGACATGGTGGGATCACGACACAATGCCGCAGGATATGCCAGGCGGTTTATTATCTTACAACCAGATCATAAAACAATAATCAGGGTAATCGATGATCTTGTCCAGCCAAACGGCATCGTGGGCACTCCCGATGGCAAATCACTTTTTGTTGCTGATATTGGTGGAAATAAAACCTGGGAATATTCAATCAACAGAGATGGCAGTCTTGCGAATAAAAAGCTTTTTTGTGAAATGGGTTCCGATGGAATGACGATTGATGTCCAGGGAAATATTTACCTGACCGGAACGGGGTAAGTATCTTTGATAAGCGATGGCATTTTTATCGGGAATATTCAGGTTCCTGAAAACATGGACTGCGAATGTTTGTTTTGGAGGAAGATATGAAAAGCCTTTTCATCACCGCAAGTAAAAGCCTTTACAGAATCCGGACAAAAATTAAAGGGGCTTATTGATCCTATGATTTTAATAAACTGAACAAAACATTTATCATTTTAACATTTTTGTGAATTTATATTTTTTATAATTGCAATCTGATCAAAGTTTTCTGAACCTGATTTTGTCTAAAATATGTATATAAAACTGGAGTTTGCTGAAGGAACCCGCAGAGCTGATATTAAGCCGGGGATAGATGTTATGGTGGAATTAACTGAACATAAGCGTACAGGACAGCTTACAGAAGGAAAAGTAAAAGAAGTGCTTACTTCCTCTCCAAATCATCCTCATGGGATAAAAGTTATGCTTGAAAATGGTCTCGTAGGAAGAATCAAGCAGATTATCTGATTCTGCTTATATTACAATCAATCAAAAATTTATCTAATTTAACCTCCATGAAAACAAGTTGTTTTCATGCTAATTATTATTGATAATTGCACAAATCGGAATAAGATGAAAATTGATGATTTTCTGGTCAGTTCACTCGGGAAAAGAGGTGTCTGTCGCCACTTAAACATACCACGCCGTGTAGAAAATCCTGTCTATAAATTTGTAGATGACAGTGAAAGAATTTTATATGATGTCTCACTTGATAATTTTAAAAAATGCAGGGAAGACGGGAGAAATTCCTGTCTCATTTGAAAAAGCGGGGCCGAGAGAAAATATTTATTTTGAACCTGCGAAAACTAAAGTTGGAATTGTAACATGCGGTGGATTATGCCCGGGATTGAATAATGTCATACGCAGCCTTGTGAATGAATTGTATTACAGGTATGGGATCAATCGTGTTCTGGGATTTCAATATGGATACGAAGGATTGATTCCTTCATACAATCATCCGGTAATTGAACTGACTGCACCTATGGTTAATTATATTCATCTGACCGGAGGAACTTTTCTGGGATCATCAAGAGGCAACCAGGATGTCGAAAAAATGGTAGATACACTTGAGATCATGAATATCAATATCCTTTTTTGCATAGGTGGCGACGGGACTTTGAAGGGAGCACATGCAATTTATAAAGAAATAGAAAAACGGAAATTGAAAATCAGTGTTGCCGGCATTCCTAAAACTATTGATAATGATATAGATCTTATTCAGAAATCATTTGGTTTTGAAACAGCCTTTTCGATCGCAAATGACATTATCAGGAATGCTCATAACGAAGCATCCGGTGCATTCAATGGTATTGCTCTTATTAAACTGATGGGCCGCGATTCAGGATTTATTGCGGCCAATGCAGCTCTTGCAATTCAGGAGGTAAATTTTGTGCTAATTCCTGAAATGACTTTTGATCTTTATGGCCAGCGTCGGATTTCTGAATGTCCTTAAAAAACGTCTGGAGGAAAGGCATCATGCTGTAATTGTTGTTGCTGAAGGTGCCGGACAGGAATTTTTTGAATTTTACAAAAACCGACAAGGATAATTCAGGCAATATAAAATATAAAGACATCGGCATTTACCTGAAAGACAAAATCTCAGAAGAGTTTAAAACTAAATGGCTTTCCTCATTCAATTAAATATATTGATCCGAGTTATATTATCAGAAGCGCTCCTGCCAATGCAAACGACAGCAAATTCTGCAATCTTCTGGCGCAGAATGCAGTTCATGCAGCCATTGCAGGGAAAACTGATTTTGTAGTTGGCTTCTGGAACGACCAGTTCACCCTTATGCCCGATTGAGATGGTGGTTGCCAAACGCAAAAAAATTGATATTGAAGGCGAATTATGGTGGAATGTCCTTGAGGCAACCGGCCAGCCAATAAGCATGAAAAATTCATGATATGATAAAGAATATAATTTTTGACCTTGGAAATGTTCTGATCAGTTTTAAGCCTTCGGAGTATTTTGATAAGAAGAAGTATCCTGAAACAATCAAGTCTGTTATTCTTTCTGACATTTTTGGTAGTAAGAATGGCAGTTGCTTGACAAGGGAGAAATAACCACGCCCGAAGCAATAAATGGTATTGCAGAAAACTCCTCTTTAAATAAAGAAGAAATAGCCCATATTTTTGATTTACGAACGGATCTGATATTTCCCCTCGACTCAGAACACAAGACTTCTTCCTGGATTAAAAAAAGGGGTTTCAGGCTATATTATCTGTCTAACTTCCCCCTGGATATTTTTGATGAAGTAAAAGATGGATATTATTTCTTTAAATATTTCGATGGAGGATTGATTTCTGCAGAGGCAAAATCTTCAAAACCCGATATTCGGATTTATGAGATCCTTGTTGAAAAATATTCTTTAAACCCGGAAGAATGCCTTTTCATTGATGACATTGAGATAAATGCTAAGACGGCTGAAGACTATCGGTATGAAAAGCCTGGTCACACACGGTTCTCTGGAGATATCAAATGATATTGAAAAAATATTAAAAACTTCTGCTGTTATCTAATATAAAGATAGAGAGACGCCCAAAATTGGGCGTCTCTACTCATTTAAAAAATTTCATCCCGTAAAATTCCTGCCCAGTCGTCCATATAGACGAAAAATAATCAACTCTCAAGGGCTTAACTACTGATGCAATAGTATCATAAACATCACAATATCTGTCATTTACAATATTTATTAATAAAAATGTTCCACGTGGAAACCAGAGCTATTTTGTGAAATATCCAAATAAAATAGAAGCATTTTGCAGGGCCAACAAGATTTTCAAGTTCTTCGCAAGATGCATTTTTAATTTTATCAACAGATTCAAAATGTTTAAGCAATAATTCTTTTGTCTTTGGTCCGATTCCTTTTATCTGATCAAGATATGACTTTATCATTTCCGAAGAACGTTTGTCACGATGGAAATTTATCCCGAACCGGTGGGCTTCATTTCTTAAATTCTGTATGATTTTAAGACTTATTGAATTTTTGTCAAGATAAATTGGTACACTGTCGCCAGGGAAATAAATTTCTTCAAGTTTTTTTGCAATTCCAATCACCGTGATTTTTTCTCTCAAACCTAATTCATCAATGCTTTTCATTGCTGATGAAAGTTGTCCTTTGCCTCCATCAATAATTACAAGCTGGGGTAGCTTTTGATTTTCTTCAATCATTCTCTTGTAACGTCTGATAAACTATTTCTTCCATTGAAGAAAAATCATCAGGCCCTGTCACTGTTTTTATATTAAAATGCCGGTAATCATTTTTACTTGGTTTGGCATTTCTGAATACAACACAGGCTGCAACAGGATTTGTTCCCATGATATTTGAATTATCAAAACATTCGATATGAACCGGCAGGTCAGGCATATGAAGATCATTTTTTAATTTCTCCAGGTTTTTGCCTGTGCGTTCCTGTGGGGAATGTTCCATTCTTTTTTTCTTCTGTTCAAGTTTATAATAGATTGCATTGCGCTCAGCGAGCTCAAGAAGTTTTTGTTTTTCTCCTGCTTTAGGAACGGTATATTTAACTTTATCAAGTAGAATATCCGGTTTGAATGGCAAAATTATTTCCGGGGAATCGCTCAGAAGCCTTTGCCTTATTTCAGTTATGGCAAAACCAAGAATTGATTCTTTATCTTCATCTACCCTGATCTTTAGTTCAACTGTAAGCGCCTGTATCACTGCACCTTGAACTACTTTTAAATAGTTCACATAGGCGTTGTCGGA
>CAVVGP010000204.1:0-16557 GCA_963747625.1 uncultured Bacteroidales bacterium
TATTTGTCCGGTCATTAACAATTTCATTTTCAAAGAACATCCAGTATTTTTTGGCTGTTGCATCAACTTCTGTTTGTTTCAGGAAATTCACAAGAAAAGATTTATTGAAAGTCCCTGTTTGCTGATCGGTGAATAATTGCTGAACTATTGGATGTGGATTGTTGCCCAGGACTAGTTCATCAAGCTCTTCAGTGCTTACACCAAGCCCAAGTTTTTTGTATTGCGGATCGAGGATTTCTTCTCTTAGCATCTGCTGCCAGACCTGCTCTCTTAATGATTCATTGGTCGCTTCATCAACATTTGTTTTTCCCGACAATTTATATATCTCTAAAAGGTTTTGTAATTTTAATTCAAAATCCTGATAAGAAATATATTCACCCGCGATCTGGCCTATCTCATAATATTTTTTCTGTTTTAGTCTCTGGCCTCTTCCTCTGCCGAAAAAATCGCTGACAACAAAAAGGAAAAGTGAAAAACCAATTAATCCCGCAACTAATACTCCGGCTTTCTCGCGTAAAAATTGAAGTGCTGACATCTAATATATTCTTTAATAATTAATAGAAACTTACCTTTTTTTATATAGGCGACAAATATAACAAATTTTCATTAAAACTCTGACCACACATTAAATTGTTATTGGTTCTGTAACCAGCGGTATCTTAGTATAATAGAATTAGATTAACTGAAAAATCAAAGGCAGACATGTCTTTCTTTCGATTCTTATGCTCTTTTTCGGAATAACAGAACTCTAGTGTCATCACTCGTTTCTTTTTATCTCTGGCTCTCCTCTTCCGACAGTACCTCAGGTTGGATGTGGTCAATTTATCATTGATATGAGGCAGATAAGAGCTTGTGGTCTAAGAATGAATAAAAGTCTGTTTGTATAATTTGAAAAATATTTCAAAAAAAGCGACTCTCATCGTAAAAATGGTATAAAAAATAGAATATAGCACTAAAAAAATGGGGGTATGTTGATAAAAAAGGAGCAAATAAATTTAAAAACAATTACAAAAATGGGGTGCATATTAAAAATAGTTTTATTTTTGTAAAAAAAAATTTACAAATGGCAGAATTAAGATTTAGTGCTTTAAGAGAAGTATTCAGCAGGCAGCCTGTTGAAGTTACTACACCATCGAAAATTGTTTCCGATTACTTCGGTGAGAATGTTTTTGATCTTCCAAAAATGGAACGTTACCTTTCAAAAGAGGCGTACAAAGCGGTGAAACGTGCAATTAATGAAGGAAAATCCTTAACCAGGCATGAAGCTGACCAGGTTGCAACAGGACTGAAATCATGGGCTACCGGAAGGGGTGCAACTCACTATACCCACTGGTTTCACCCGCTAACTGACGGAACCGCTGAAAAACATGATGGATTCCTCGATATTGGAGATAACGGAAGTGTTGTTGAGAAATTTTCAGGTGAAGTTCTGGTTCAATCTGAACCGGATGCATCGAGTTTTCCAAGTGGTGGTCTGCGTAATACTTTTGAGGCAAGAGGATATACCGCATGGGATGTATCATCACCTGTTTTTGTTGTCGGAACCACCCTGTGTATACCAACAATATTTGTATCATGGACCGGTGAAGCTCTTGATTATAAAGCACCTCTTCTTAAAGCCCTTTCAGAACTTGACAGAGCTGCAGTGGATGTTTGCCAGTACTTTGATAAAGATGTCACCAAAGTTATTGCTACTCTCGGATGTGAACAGGAATATTTTTTGATTGATGATGCCTTGTATTATGCAAGACCTGATATTGTTCTGGCTGAAAGAACCCTGATGGGCCACCAGTCATCAAAAGATCAGCAGCTTTCTGATCATTATTTTGGTTCTATCTCAGAGAGAGTCATGGCATTTATTGAAGATTTCGAATGTGAAGCTTATAAACTTGGAATACCTGTTAAGACACGTCATAATGAAGTGGCTCCAAATCAATTCGAAAGTGCCCCCATTTTTGAGGAAGTTAATTTGGCAGTTGACCACAATCTCCTGCTTATGGATATTATGAGAAGAGTCGCACGTAAGCATAAATTCAGAGTTTTATTTCACGAAAAGCCATTTGCAGGAATTAATGGTTCAGGAAAGCATAATAACTGGTCAATGGCCACAAATACAGGCGTCAACCTTCTGTCGCCCGGGAAAAACCCCAAAACCAATTTGCAATTCCTTACTTTCCTGGTAAATGTTATCAAAGCGGTGAATGATAGCAATGATGTTCTAAGAGCATCTGTTATGAATGAATCAAATTCATACAGACTGGGAGGTCATGAAGCTCCGCCGGCAATAATATCGGTCTTCCTGGGTACTTACCTTATAAATATGCTTGAGAATATTTCAAAGAAGGTAACCGATAAGAAGATGACCCCTGCCCAAAAAACAGAACTTAAGCTTGGTATTGGTAAAATTCCTGAAATACTGCTTGATAATACAGACCGTAACAGGACATCACCATTCGCTTTTACAGGTAATAAGTTTGAGTTCAGAGCTGTAGGTTCTTCAGCAAACTGCAGTCCTGCAATGATTGTCCTCAATGCAGCAGTTGCTTATCAGCTGACTCAGTTTAAGAAAGATGTGGATGTCATAATTAAAAAAGGCGTAAACAAGGATGAGGCTATCTTCCAGGTTTTGAAGAAATATATACTTGAATCAGAAAGAGTATTGTTTGAAGGAGATAATTATAGTAAGGAATGGCATAAGGAAGCTAAGAAAAGAGGCTTGTGTAATCTGACCAGCGTACCCGAGTCAATAAGCCTTTATCTGACCAAGAAATCCAGGGAAGTTCTCGTGGGTTCAGGAGTTTTTACAGATAAAGAACTTGAAAGTCGTGTAGAAGTTGAGTATGAGAAGTTCACTAAAAAAGTTCAGATAGAATCAAGGGTCCTTGGCGATCTGGCAATGAATCACATTGTTCCTATTGCAATTAAATACATGACCTCCCTGATTGACAATATAAGAGGTCTCAAGGAAATATTTAATAATACTGAATATGAAAGGATGGCAGTTGCACGTAAAGAAGTGATAGTCACCATTTCTGATCATATATCAATGATCAAGAAGCTTGTCAACGATATGGTGGAAGAACGCAAGAAAGCCAATGTAATTGAAGATACTTACAAGAAAGCTATAGCTTATGAAAGTAAAGTAAAACCCTATCTTGATGAGATCCGGAATCACATTGATAAGCTTGAGCTTGATGTTGACAATGAAATGTGGCCCCTTCCTAAATACAGGGAATTACTTTTCACAAGGTAAAAGTTGGTTTGTTTTTTTATATCGTTAAATTAAGAGGCTGTATCAAAAATTTTTTTTAACCGCAAAGCACACAAAGCAGGCGAACCCCCTGGCCGCTTCGCTCCCGATAGGGGGGATCGGGGGCAATAGCCTCAGCGGACTTTGCGGTTAATGGATCTCATCTTTTGATATGGCCTCTTTTATTCATTGACTGTTATGAACCATGTAACTTTTCTTTGATACGCCTCATTTTTCTGACTTCCCTTGTCGTCTGAAGAAGAAAGTTCCGGAACGCTGGGTGCAATAACACGGCAATAGGGAAAAATGGTTTTTAATAAGTATTTCATCACTGGAGCTGATTAGAATTAATTATAATAATTACTGGCTGGCCACGTTAATTATTATTACCATATTTCCTTAAATTGATTACTTTTATAGTCAAATCGAAGGCCCAGTTATGAAACAATTATTGCTTTTATTTATACTTGTGATTTTTGTAACCACTCCGGAAGTCACAGCTCAAAAACGTAAATCAGAAAAAGCCTATTCAGCCTTCGCCGCCGGAGAATACTATGATGCTATTGATCTGTTTAAGGATGCGTATTCCAAAACAAAGAAGGCAGATAAAAACACCAGGACGGAACTGGTCTTTATGATTGCCGAATGTTACAGGCTTACGAATGATCCAAAGAATGCTGAGACATGGTATAAGCTTGCTGTAAAATCATCCTCATCCAAACCCGATGCACAATTCTGGCTGGCAGAGTCGATGAAAAAAAACGGGAAATACTCCCTTGCGATTGAAGAATTTAAAAAATATAAACAGATAGCACCTTCTGATGCCAGGGCGGACCAGGAGATAAGATCGTGTGAGCTGGCTGCTGAATGGCTAAGGAACCCTGAGGCTTATAAAGTAGATGAGATCAAAGATTTGAATTCAAAAGAATCGGATTTCAGTCCGGCTTATGCACGCGATGATTATAGTCTGATATATTTTACATCCTCACGCGATGGAGCAACAGGTAAAAAGACACATGGAGCAACCGGGCAGAATTTCACAGATATTTTCGAAAGCAGGCTTGACAAAAAGTCAAAATGGAGTACTCCTGTGCCTGTTGAAGTTATCAACAGTGAATTTGAAGATGGGACACCATCATTTTCGTCTGATTATAAAGAATTATATTTCACCCGTTGCGAAGTGGGGAAAAGAGAAAAAAAGGGTTGTATCATAATGTATTCAAAACGAAACGGAGATAAATGGAGTGAACCCAAAAATCTGGGTATCCTTCCCGATTCACTTGTAGCAGCGCATCCTTCAATATCAAAAGACGGATTGACTTTGTATTTTGTTTCCGACCTGGCTGGTGGTTTTGGAAAAAAAGATATCTGGAAAGTAACAAGGAACAGGACTGGAGATGCCTGGTCAAAACCGGTCAATCTTGGTCCCGATATAAACACTCCCGGCGATGAACTCTTTCCTTACATACGTGAAGATGGAACATTGTATTTTTCATCCGACGGACATATAGGCATGGGTGGCCTCGATATTTTCAAGGCTAAAGCCCAACCCGATGGCAGCTGGGTAGTGGAGAATATGAAACCACCTATTAACAGCTTTGCCGACGATTTTGGAATTGTATTTGAAGATGGCAATGAGAAAGGAATATTCAGTTCAACCAGGAAGGGAAAAGGAAATGACGATTTATATTCCTTTGAGTTGCCTCCGTTAAAATTCAATGTAACCGGACTTGTGAAAGACGAAAAGACAGGAGCCCCTATTCAGGGATCGGTTGTCCAGCTTATTGCCAGTGACGGTTCAAATTTACAGGCAGAGACAGGTTCAGGAGGTGATTTCAAATTTGCCCTTAAAGCCGATGTTGATTATATTTTCCTTGCTTCAAAAAGAGGCTATCTAAACGGCAAAGAGAAAGAGACAACCAAAGGACAGGATAAGAGCCGGGAATTCATGGTAACAATCCTTCTTACCTCAATAGATAAACCAATAGAACTTCCAAACATCCTGTACGACTTTGACAAATGGGATCTGAGACCTGAATCAATGGTTTCTCTTGATAAACTAGTTGAAACTCTTAATGATAATCCGAATATAACAATTGAGCTGATGTCTCATACCGACTCAAGGAATACTGAAGAGTATAACCTTATTCTTTCACAAAAAAGGGCACAATCGGTTGTGGATTATCTTACCAGCAAGGGGATTTCTCTTGAAAGACTGACAGCTAAAGGATATGGTAAATCGCAACCTAAAGTTGTTGATGCCGAAATAGCTGCACAAAATCCGTTCCTGAAAGCAGGTGAAACACTTACAGAACAATATATCAATACTCTTGCAAACGATGAACAAAAAGAGATAGCCAACCAGATCAACCGAAGAACAGAATTCAAGGTATTGAGAACAGATTATGAGCCGCCAAAGAAGTAGAAACATCTTTTTTCTATCTTTGTCACTATATCTGACTAAACATGGCTTCTGAATCAAAATACAGCAAAAGAGGTGTTTCTTCAACAAAAGAAGATGTACACGCTGCAATAAAAAACATAGATAAAGGTCTGTATCCTAAAGCATTTTGTAAAATTGTTCCCGATCTGCTTGGCGGCGACAAAGATTTTTGCAATGTAATGCATTCAGACGGAGCAGGTACAAAATCATCACTGGCATATATTTACTGGAAAGAAACAGGCGACCTTTCTGTCTGGAAAGGAATTGCACAGGACGCAATAGTAATGAATGTTGACGATCTGCTCTGCATTGGTGCCTTCAATAATATACTCTTTTCATCAACTATCGGGCGAAATAAAAACCATATACCGGGTGAAGTAATAGCTTCAATAATAAATGGAACAGAAGAAGTGCTGGAAGAGCTCAGGAATCTTGGGATTGGTATCTGGTCAACAGGTGGGGAGACTGCTGATATGGGCGATCTTATAAGGACAATTGTTGTTGATTCGACAGTTATTGCAAGAATAAAAAGATCGCAGGTAATTTCTAATCATAGAATTGAGGATGGCGATATCATTATTGGTCTGTCATCTTCAGGGAAAACGAGTTACGAAAAGGAATACAACAGTGGTATGGGAAGCAATGGCCTCACTTCAGCGAGGCACGATCTTTTTGCACCCTATCTTGCTTCAAGATATCCTGAAAGCCTTGATACAAATTTACCTTATGACCTTATATATTCTGGTAAATTCAGGCTTACAGATCAGATTGATGGTCTGAATATTAATGCAGGGAAAATGGTTCTTTCGCCGACCCGTACTTATTCGCCGGTTGTCAAAAAGATCATTGAAACTATGCATCCCGAAATTCATGGTATGATTCATTGCTCGGGAGGCGGCCAGACAAAAATCATGCATTTTATTGATAATATGCATATTGTAAAAGACAATTTATTTCCACTCCCGCCTTTATTCCGTCTCATCCATGAACAATCAGGAACATCGTGGGATGAGATGTATAAAGTATTCAATATGGGTCACCGGTTTGAGATTTATACTAATCAGAGGAATGCTTCAGAAATAATCAGTATAGCATCAGGCTTTAACCTCGAGGCAAAAATAATTGGGCATTGTGAAGCAGCAGAAAAAAAGAAGCTCACAATAAGTTCCGAATTCGGAACCTTCGGATATTAAGTGTTTTTGGCATTTCTGTCCCCCCTTCACTTCGTTCAGGGGGCATTGTACCTTTGTACCTTTTTTATTACCTTTGCACGCTGAAAATTTGTTATATTATGGCAAACAACATGATTCTTGAGAGACTGGAAGGCGTGAAATCCAGGTTTATTGAGGTTGGGGAACTTCTAACTCAGCCCGATATTCTCTCAGATATGAAGAAGTATGTTAAGTTAAATAAAGAATATAAAGACCTGCTTCCGATAATCGAATCATATGAAAGATATAAACTGGCACTAAGCAATATAAACAGTACCAAAGAACTTCTTTCATCTGAAAAGGATGAAGAGATGCGTGATATGGCAAAGGCTGAACTTGACGAACTGACATCTCGTTTGCCCGAAATGGAAGAGGAAATAAAAATGCTTATCATTCCTGCTGACCCTGAGGATGATAAGAATGCTGTTATGGAAATCAGGGCAGGAACAGGAGGTGATGAGGCCAGCATTTTCGCGGGAGACCTTTTCAGGATGTACAGCAAGTATTTTGAGACAAAAGGCTGGAAAGTTGAAATTAATAATATGTCGGAGGGAACTGCCGGAGGCTATAAAGAGATAGTTATGAGTATCACTGGTGATGGTGTTTATGGGCAAATGAAATATGAATCGGGCGTTCACAGGGTTCAAAGAGTTCCTCAAACTGAAACACAGGGACGAATTCATACATCCGCTGCATCAGTTGTTGTACTGCCTGAAGCTGATGAATTTGATATTGACCTGCAGATCAGAAGATATCAGGAAAGATACCTATTGTTCATCAGGACCCGGAGGCCAGTCAGTAAATACAACATATTCTGCAATAAGGCTTACACATATTCCGTCAGGAATTGTGGTTACCTGCCAGGATGAAAAATCACAGATAAAGAATTATGATAAAGCATTAAAAGAGCTGAGGACCAGGCTCTATAATCTTGAATATCAGAAATATCTCGATGAAGTTTCCCATAAGAGAAAGACCATGGTATCGACAGGTGACAGGTCTGCAAAGATCAGGACATATAATTATCCCCAGGGAAGGATGACAGATCACAGGATTAATCTTACAATATATAATCTTCCTTCAATTCTCGATGGAAATATTCAGGAAGTTCTCGACAAACTGCAGATGGCTGAAAATGCAGAACGACTAAAAGAAAGTAATATCTAAACAAATTGAAATGGATCATACTAGTTTATTTGAAAACATAATTAGGAAACGCTCGTTCCTTTGCGTAGGGCTCGATTCTGAAATTGAAAAGATCCCATCTTTCCTTCTGAAAGGTCAAGACCCTGTTTTTGAATTCAACAAAAGGATAATTGAGGCTACACATCAGTATGCTGTGGCATATAAGCCAAATGTTGCATTCTATGAATGCTATGGAGCAAAAGGATGGGCATCGCTCGATTTGACAGTAAGGTATATAAAAGAAAAATATCCTGACATTTTCGTAATTGCTGATGCAAAGCGGGGAGATATAGGAAACACCTCGAAAATGTATGCCAGGGCATTTCTTGAAAACATGCCTTTCGACGCACTGACGGTAGCTCCCTATATGGGGAAGGATTCTGTAACACCGTTCCTGACATACAGCGGGAAATGGGTTGTTCTTCTCGCACTTACATCAAATAAAGGTGCAGATATTTTCAGTACCACGATGAAGATGGCATAAAACTTTTTGAAAGAGTATTATCTGTATCACAGAAATGGGGGAATATTGATAACATGATGTATGTTGTCGGGGCAACACGTGCAGAAATGCTGAAAGATATCAGAAAGCTTGTTCCTGATCATTTCCTTCTTGTTCCCGGGGTAGGTGCCCAGGGTGGAGTCTTGCCAGAGGTGGCAAAATACGGGTTTAACAATAAATGCGGACTTCTGGTCAATTCTTCACGTGGAATAATTTTTGCAGATAACTCAGAACATTTCGATAAAATAGCCGGTGAAAAAGCCAGAGAGATGAAGGAAGAGATGGAAAAATATCTTCACCAGCATAACCTGATCTGAATAAATTCTGAAAATTATAATTTTATTTCTAATAGGAGATTCCGTGTCTCCGTTGTGTCCTTATATAGCACCCATTAGCTTGACGTAACTCCGAGTATCAAAATAAGAACTTACACATTGTCCACAGAAATATCACAGAGTGGACAAAGGATAAATCTTCTGCTATTGTGTTGTAATTCCTTTTTTTATAAATTTATATTCTCGCTGTTTATTAATTCGTGCTGAAATGAAAGAGGAATTCTTCATTACCTGTGGAAATACAGGTAATGAAGAAATTCCTCTTTCATTTCAGCACGAATTAATAAACAGCGAGAATATAAATTTATAAAAAAAGGAATTACAACACAATAGCAGAAGATTTATCCTTTGTCCACTCTGTGATATTTCTGTGGACAATGTGTAAGTTCTTATTTTGATACTCGGAGTTACGTCAAGCTAATGGGTGCTATATAAGGACACAACGGAGACACGGAATCTCCTATTAGAAATAAAATTATAATTTTCAGAATTTATTCAGATCAGGTTATGCTGGTGAAGATATTTTTCCATCTCTTCCTTCATCTCTCTGGCTTTTTCGCCGGCTATTTTATCGAAATGTTCTGAGTTATCTGCAAAAATTATTCCACGTGAAGAATTGACCAGAAGTCCGCATTTATCGTTAAACCCGTATTTTGCCACCTCGGCAAGACTACCACCCTGGGCACCTACCCCGGGAACAAGAAGGAAATGATCAGGAACAAGCTTTCTGATATCTTTCAACATTTCTGCACGTGTTGCACCAACAACATACATCATGTTATCAATATTCCCCCATTTCTGTGATACAGATAATACTCTTTCAAAAAGTTTTATGCCATCTTCATCGTGGTACTGAAAATTATCTGCACCTTTATTTGATGTAAGTGCGAGAAGAACAACCCATTTCCCGCTGTATGTCAGGAACGGTGTTACAGAATCCTCTCCCATATAGGGAGCTACCGTCAGTGCGTCGAAAGGCATGTTTTCAAGAAATGCCCTGGCATACATTTTCGAGGTGTTTCCTATATCTCCCCGCTTTGCATCAGCAATTACGAAAATGTCAGGATATTTTTCTTTTATATACCTTACTGTCAAATCGAGCGATGCCCATCCTTTTGCTCCATAGCATTCATAGAATGCAACATTTGGCTTATATGCCACAGCATACTATGTGTAGCCTCAATTATCCTTTTGTTGAATTCAAAAACAGGGTCTTGACCTTTCAGAAGGAAAGATGGTATCTTTTCAATTTCAGAATCGAGCCCTACGCAAAGGAACGAGCGCTTTCTAATTATGTTTTCAAATAAACTGGTATGATCCATTTTAATTTGTTTAGATATTACTTTCTTTTAGTCGTTCTGAATTTTCAGCCATCTGCAGTTTGTCGAGAACTTCCTGGATATTTCCATCGAGAATTGAAGGAAGATTATATATTGTAAGATTAATCCTGTGATCTGTCATCCTTCCCTGGGGATAATTATATGTCCTGATCTTTGCAGACCTGTCACCTGTCGATACCATGGTCTTCCTGCGATGGGAAACTTCATCGAGATATTTCTGATATTCGAGATTATAGAGCCTAGTCCTCAGCTCTTTTAATGCTTTATCATAATTCTTAAGCTGTGATTTTTCATCCTGGCAGGTAACCACAATTCCTGACGGAATATGTGTAAGCCTTATTGCAGAATATGTTGTATTTACTGACTGGCCTCCGGGTCCTGATGAACAATAGGTATCTTTCCTGATATCTTCTGATCGCAGGTCAATATCAAATTCATCAGCTTCAGGCAGTACAACAACTGATGCGGCGGATGTATGAATTCGCCCCTGTGTTTCAGTTTGCGGAACTCTTTGGACCCTGTGAACGCCCGATTCATATTTCATTATCCCATAAACACCATCACCAGTGATACTCATAACTATCTCTTTATAGCCTCCGGCAGTTCCCTCCGACATATTATTAACTTCAACTTTCCAGCCTTTTGTTTCAAAATACTTGCTGTACATCCTGAAAAGGTCTCCCGCGAAAATGCTGGCTTCATCACCTCCTGTTCCTGCCCTGATTTCCATAACAGCATTTTTATCATCCTCAGGGTCAGCAGGAATGATAAGCATTTTGATTTCCTCTTCCATTTCGGGCAAACGAGATGTAAGTTCATCAAGTTCAGCTTTGGCCATATCACGCATCTCCTCATCCTTTTCAGATAGAAGAAGTTCTTTGGTACTGGTTATATTACTTAGTGCCAGTTTATATCTTTCATATGACTCAATTATCGGCAGCAGATCTTTATATTCTTTATTTAACTTAACATACTTCTTCATATCCGAGAGAATATCGGGTTGAGTTAGAAGCTCCCCGACTTCAATAAACCTGGTTTTCACACCCTCCAGTCTCTCAAGAATCATGTTGTTTGCCATAATATAATAAATTTTCAGCGTGCAAAGGTAATAAAAAAGGTGCAAAGGTACAATGCCCCCTGAACGAAGTGAAGGGGGGACAAGAAATGCCAAAAACACTTAATATCCGAAGGTTCCGAATTCAGAATTTATTGTAAGCTTTTTTTTATCTGCTGTTTCACAATGCCCAATTATTTTAGCCTCAAGATTAAAGCCTGATGCTATACTGATTATTTCTGAAGCATTTTTCTGATTTGTATAAATCTCAAACCGGTGCCCCATATTGAATACTTTGTACATTTCTTCCCACGCTGTTCCTGATTGTTCCTGAATAAGCCTGAATAAAGGTGGCAATGGAAAGAGATTGTCTTTAACAATATGCATTTTATCAATAAAATGCATGACTTTAGTCTGGCCTCCTCCTGAGCAGTGCACCATACCATGTATTTCAGGATGCATAGTCTGAATAATCTTTTTGACAACCGGCGAATAGGTACGGGTGGGTGAAAGCACAAGTTTCCCGGCATCAGTGTTTAGACCTTCAATCGGATCGGTGAGTCTGAATTTTCCTGAATATATAAGGTCATAAGCCAAAGTGGTATCAAGACTTTCGGGATATCTCGAAGCAAGATAAGGTGCAAAAAGATCGTGCCTTGCGGAAGTAAGTCCATTGCTTCCCATTCCACTGTTATACTCTTTTTCATAGCTCGTTTTCCCTGAAGATGACAGCCCTATAATTATGTCTCCGTCTTTTATTGTATGATTAGAGATTACCTGTGATCTTTTTATCCTTGCTATAACAGTTGAATCGATGACAATCGTTCTGACCAGATCGCCCATATCTGCAGTTTCCCCGCCTGTTGACCATATACCTATACCCAGGTTCCGAAGCTCCTCCAGCACCTCTTCAGTTCCATTTATGACTGCGGAGATAACCTCCCGGGTATATGGTTTTTATTACGTCCTATTGTTGACGAAAAAAGAATATTGTCGCATACCCCCAACACAGAAGATCATCGAGGTTCATCACAATTGCATCCTGTGCAATTCCTTTCCATACCGAAAGGTCGCCGGTTTCTTTCCAGTAAATATAAGCGAGTGATGATTTTGTGCCTGCCCCGTCAGAATGCATAATATTACAATAATTTTGTCACCCCCGAGCAGGTCAGGAACAATTTTACAGAAAGCCTTAGGATACAGACCTTTGTCAATATTTTTAATTGCAGAATGTACATCTTCTTTTGAAGAAGAAACACCTCTTCTACTGTATTTTGATTCGATTGCCATATGGGTAATGTATAGGGTAAAGATAATAAAAATAGCAGTAAGGACGTTGCATACAACGTCCCTACTGCTACACAAAACACAGTTATCTAATTACAGAAAATGTCATTTTTTGGGTGGCTCATAATCTGTTCTTAATACCTTGAATTCAGTCCTTCTGTTTATCTGGATGAGCAATCTCTCTCTGCTCATCGTTAGGAAGGCTGTTCACAAACTGTTCTGTAAGCTGTGTACCTGCTTTAAGGAATGGATATTGTGCGGCTATTGTTTCATCAACAACTTTTGTACTTCGATTTCCCATAGCCTTTGGCGGTGAGCCTGTCAAGTTCAATGCCTTTGCTTACAAGATAATCAACAACTGACTGAGCCCTCTTCTGGGAAAGAATCAGGTTATATTCATCAGTATTCCGTGTATCGGTATGAGACATTATCTCAATGGTTACATTTGGGTTATCAGTAAGAGTCTCTACCAATTTATCAAGGGATACCATCGATTCCGGTCTAAGGTCCCATTTATCGAAGTCATACAAAAATTTGGCAGGTCTATCGGCCTGTCGATGGCAGTAAGCAATATAGTTACCATAAAATCGCGGCTCTTATCCTGGCCTTTTGGTTGTTTCTTTCTCTTCCAGTATCAGAAACCCTCTCTTGGATGCGAGAAAGATATAATCAACATCGGCTTTCAGCTCAAATTTAAAATCGCCTCCGTTACCCGTTTCTGCCTGAAGATTCGAACCGTCGCTTGCAATCAGCTGGACAACCAACCCGTAATCGGAGTTCCTGTCTTTTCATCTTTCACTAGTCCTGTGACATTAAACTCGAAGGTGGCAATTCGAAAGAATAGAGATCATCATTCCCTTTCCCTTTCCTGGTAGAACTAAACATCCCTTTTTCATTCCCATCCTCAAAAGCTATTCCAAAATCGTCAGCAAAGCTGTTAATTCGAGGTTTCATATTCTGCACAGCCCAGCTGCCATCGGGTTGGGGTTTTCCCATAAGGATAGCAGACCACCCATTCCAATAAGTCCATCGGAGGAAGAGTGTCATGTTCCATCTTCCCTATGTAAGGAAAGCTCATCGCCGGCTGTATTGATGTCGGGACCAAGATTAATCGGTTTTGACCAGTTATCTCCGTCCTGTTCCTGGTTACTTTCCATATATCCTTTTTACCAAAACCACCAGCAAGGTCAGAAACAAAATACAAAGTCAGTCCATCTCTCGAGATTGAAGGATGTCGCTGCAACAAGAGAATCAGGTAGAATCCTAGATTTTTGGGTTCACTCCATTTATCTCGTTTCGTTTTGAATGCATTATTATGCAACCCTTTTTTTCACTTTTCCCCACTTCACAACGGGTAAAATATAATTCTTTATAATCAGATGAAAATGATGGAGTCCCTCCTCAAATTCGCTATTTATTACTTCAACAGGCACAGGAGTACTCCATTTTGATTTTTTGTCAATCTTACTTTCAAAAATATCTGTGAAATTCTCCCGGTTGCTCCGGGTGTCTTTTTACCTGAGCTACCATCGCGTGAGGATGTAAAATAAATCAGACTATAATCATCGCGTGCATAAGCCGGACTGAAATTGATTCTTTTGAATTCAAATCTTTGATCTCATCTACTTTATATGCCTCAGGATTTCTTATCCATTCAGCAGCCAGCTCGCAGGATCTTATTTCCTGGTCTGCCCTTACATCAGAAGGTGCTATCTGTTTATATTTTTCAAATTCTTCAATCGCAAGGGAGTATTTCCCGTTTTTTTTCATCGACTCAGCCAGCCAGAATTCTGCATCGGGTTTGGATGAGGATGATTTCACAGCGAGCTTATAGCATGTCACATTTTTTGGATCATTCGTTAGTCTCTAACATTCGGCAATCATCGAGACCAGTTCCGTCCTGGTGTTTTTATCTGCCTTCTTTGTTTTGGAATACGCATCCTTAAACAGATCAATAGCATCATAGTATTCTCCGGCGGCGAAGGCTGAATAGGCTTTTTCCGATTTACGTTTTTGAGCTGTGACTTCCGGAGTGGTTACAAAAATCACAAGTATAAATAAAAGCAATAATTGTTTCATAACTGGGCCTTCGATTTGACTATAAAAGTAATCAATTTAAGGAAATATGGTAATAATAATTAACGTGGCCAGCCAGTAATTATTATAATTAATCCTAATGAGCTCCAGTGATGAAATACTTATTAAAAGCCATTTTTCCCTGTTGCCGTGTTATTGCACCGAGCGTTCCGGAACTTTCTTCTTCAGACGACAAGGGAAGTCAGAAAAATGAGGCGTATCAAAGAAAAGTTACATGGTTCATAACAGTCAATGAATAAAAGAGGCCATATCAAAAGATGAGATCCATTAACCGCAAAGTCCGCTGAGGCTATTGCCCCCGATCCCCCCTATCGGGAGCGAAGCGGCCAGGGGGTTCGCCTGCTTTGTGTGCTTTGCGGTTAAAAAAAATTTTTGATCATCCTCTTAATTTAACGATATAAAAAAACAAACCAACTTTTACCTTGTGAAAAGTAATTCCCTGTATTTAGGAAGGGGCCACATTCCTTTGTCAACATCAAGTTCAAGCTTATCAATGTGATTCCAGATATCATCAAGATAGAGGTTTTCTTTGCTTTCATAAGCTATTAGCATTCTTGTAAGTTTTTTCAATAACATTGGCTTTCTTGCGTTCTTCCACCATTTCGTTGATCAGCTACTTGATATTGTTATATGATCAGAAATGGTGCTTCGCTTCTTTCAGTGCACCTGCCCTCCTTTCATATTCAGTATTATTAAATATTTCCTGAGAACCTCTTATATTGTCAATCAGGGAGTCATGTATTTAATTGCTATCGGAACAATGTGATTCATTGCGGGGTCGGCAAGGATCCTTGATTCTATCTGGACTTTTTTAGTCGATTTCTCATATTAGAGCCTTCGACACGACTTTCAAGTTCTTATCTGTAAAAACTACTGAACCCGCGAGAACGCCCCTGGATTTCTTGGTCAGATAAAGGCTGATTCGCTCGGGTACGCTGGTCAGATTACACAGGCCTCTTTTCTTAGCTTCCTTATGCCATTACTTCTATGATTATCTCCTTCAAACAATACTCTTTCTGATTCTATATTGCTTCAAAACCTGGAATATAGCCTCATCCTTATTTACGCCTTTTTTAATGATGACATCCACATCTTTCTTAAACTGAGTCAGCTGATATGCAACTGCTGCATTGAGGACAATCCATGCCGGACTCCAATTAGCTGAAGAACCTACAGCTCTGAACTCAAACTATTGCCTGTAAAAGCGAATCGAGAGTCATGTTAATATCTGTATTATCAAGCAGTATTTCAGGAATTTTACCAATACCAAGTTTAAGTTCTGTTTTTTGGGCAGGGGTCATCTTCTTATCGGTTACCTTCTTTGAAACTTTCTCAAGCATATTTATAAGGTAAGTACCAGGAAGCCGATATTATTGCCGGCGGAGCTTCATGACCTCCCAGTCTGTATGAATTTGATTCATTCATAACAGATGCTTCTTGAAGCATTGATTGCTATCATTCACCGCTTTTGATAACATTTACCAGGAAAGTAAGGAATTGCAAATTCGTTTTGGGGTTTTTCCCGGGCGACAGAAGGTAACGCCTGTATTTGTGGCCATTGACCAGTTATTATGCTTTCCTGAACCATTAATTCCTGCAAATGGCTTTTCGTGAAATAAAACTCTGAATTTATGCTTACGTGCAACTATTCTACCATAATATCCATAAGCAGGAGATTGTGGTCAACTGCCAAATTAACTTCCTCAAAAATGGGGGCACTTTCGAATTGATTTGGAGCCACTTCAGTTTATGACGTGTCTTAACAGGTATCCAAGTTTATAAGCTTCACATTCGAAATCTTCAATAAATGCCATGACTCTCTCTGAGATAGAACCAAAATAATGATCAGAAAG
>CAVVGP010000205.1:0-3047 GCA_963747625.1 uncultured Bacteroidales bacterium
GCGGATCGCTGAAATATGTTCCGGTGCGGTTGCAAATGTACTTATGAAGAGTAATTTATACACAACTATTTGCGATTCAACACTTGCCGCAATAGATCTCTGGCTGATTGCTTCTCCTGATCTGCCAGGTTATATAGAAAAGACGGCACAAAGAAACCGGTTGAGAGACAAAAATCTTGATGATTGCATTGAATTCTGTCTGACGCCTGACTTTACCGATAAAATTCCTTTTATGAAGGACGGAGCATTAATTGCAGATATCGGCTGATCAGGTTCATCATAAATTTGTTGACAAATGATGTAATTATTTATATACTTTTGTAAAGTATTAATCGCGAATTATCTATTACTAATTATAAAAAGTCCTTTATGAAAAAACACAATTTTTATGCCGGTCCTTCGATAATGCCTCAGTATACAATTGATAAAACGATTGAAGGAATAAAAGATTTTGCAGGTACAGGGTTATCCATACTTGAGATTTCTCACCGCAGTAAGGAATTTGTTGCTTGCATAAATGACACGATTGCACTTTTTAAAGAATTGCTTGAAATACCGGAAGGATACAAGGTCTTGTTTCTGGGAGGAGGGGCAAGTATGCAATTTGCAATGGTCCCAATGAATATGCTCAACAAAAAGGCTGCTTATCTCAATACCGGAGAATGGGCCGGTAAAGCAATTAAAGAGGCAAAGCATTTCGGTGAGGTAGTTGAGGTTGCTTCATCCAAAGAGAAAGTATTTAATTATATTCCAAAGAACTATACGATCCCTTCAGATGCAGATTATTTCCATATTACTACCAATAATACTATTTACGGTACAGAAATAAAGAAAGATATTGACGTAAAAATACCTCTGGTTGCTGACATGTCTTCCGATATTTTCAGCCGTCCGGTTGATGTCTCAAAATACTCCATTATTTATGGTGGAGCCCAGAAGAATCTGGCTCCTGCAGGTGTTACTTTTGTCATCGTTAAAGAGGATGCACTTGGAAAAGTAACAGACAATTCCTTCAATGCTCGACTACAGGGTGCATATTAAAGGAGAATCGATGTTCAATACACCCCCGGTATTTGCAATATTTGCTGCTCAGCAAACACTTACCTGGCTGAAAAACCTTGGCGGTGTGAAAGCTATTCAGAAAAAGAATATTGAAAAGGCAAAAATCCTTTATGATGAAATTGACAGAAACAAATTATTTATGCCTACAATAGCTGATCCGGAAGACAGGTCTCTTATGAATATTTGCTTTGTAATGGCGCCTGAATATAAAGAGCTTGAAAAGCCATTTGCCGATTTTGCCAAATCAAAAGGAATGCTTGGCATTGAAGGTCACAGATCAGTGGGAGGCTTCCGTGCTTCAACTTATAATGCTCTTCCAAAAGAAAGTGTTGAGGCACTGGTGAATGCAATGAAAGAGTTTGAATCAAATAATTAAAGTGATTCATTAACTAAACACTGAGTTATTGGGACTGCATGTTTAAAAACAAAAATTTAGTTGTATGGATATACTTGTTGCCACAGAAAAGCCATTTGCGCCGAATTGCGATCAGGCAAATGCGTGAAGTAATTGAGGCTGCGGGTTTTGAATTTGTTTTACTGGAAAACTATAAAAATGTTCAGAACTGATTGCTGCTGGTATCGATGCTGATGCCATGATTGTTCGGAGCGATATGGTAACTAGCAGAAGTACTTGATGCTGCAAAAAACTAAAAATTGTCATTCGTGCTGGATCAGGTTATGATAATATTGACATTCCGGCATGTACTGCACATAACGTAGTGGCGATGAATACACCCGGGCAAAACTCAAACGGAGTTGCAGAGCTTGTATTCGAACTGATGCTGTACCAGATACGAGGAGGGTTTAGCGGTAAGGCAGGAACTGAACTAAGGGGTAAAACTATCGGCTTGCATGCTTTTGGAAATGTGGGGAAATATGTTGCAGATATCGCACGCGGATTCGGAATGGATATATATGCCTATGATCCATTCGTAAGTGAAAGAGTAATGAAAAATAATGGAGCCAAACAATGTATAAATGTTAGGAACTGTATATTAAAATGCCAGTACATTTCAATTCATATGCCAAGTAACAATATAACAAATAAATCAGTTGGCTATGATCTGATGAAAATTATGCCTCCTAATGCGGTTCTTGTTAATACTGCACGTAAAGAATTAATTGATGAGGCCGGTCTTTTGAAAATATTTGCTGAACGCTCTGATCTTAGCTATCTGTCTGATGTTATGCCTGATTGTAAAAATATTTTTGAAGAAAAATATGCAGGAAGATTCATTTTTACCGCTAAAAAAATGGGTGCACAAACCGAAGAAGCTAATATCAATGCAGGAGTTGCTGCTGCCCGACAAATAGTTGATTATTTTCAATCGGGGAAAGAAAAATACAGGTTAAACAAGTAAATATAATATATTTTAAAAAATGGCAATTGTTAAACCTTTCAGGGGGTTAAGGCCTCCTGCGTGCTCTGGCAAAAGATCTGGCCTGCCTGCCTTATGATGTAATGAGTACTGAAGAGGCCAGAAAGATGGCTAAGGGAAAAGAGTGCTCTCTTCTTCATATTACCAGATCAGAAATTGACCTCCGTGAAGATGTTGATACTCATTCCGATCTAGGTGTATAACAAATCAGTTGAGAATTTTGCAAAATGGCAGAAAAATGGATGGCTAGTTCAGGATGAAACGCCTCACTTTTATATTTATGCCCAGACAATGAAGGGACGGACCCAGTATGGAATTGTAGGGTGTGCATCTGTTGATGATTATCTGAATGGTATTATTAAAAAACATGAACTTACACGTCCTGACAAAGAACAGGACCGAATGATACATGTCCGAGCAAATAATGCCAATATTGAACCGGTTTTTTTTACTTATCCTGCTGTTAAAGAGATTGATGATATCGTTGATAAAATTGTTAACGAAGAAAAGCCTGAATATGATTTTGTTGCAGAAGACTGGTTTCGGACACCATTTCTGGGTAATTAAAAAAGCTCAAACAAACAAGCTGATTGAGAAACTTTTTGC
>CAVVGP010000206.1:0-30801 GCA_963747625.1 uncultured Bacteroidales bacterium
CACCAAATGTGCCACAAACCTGAAATGGTGCTCAACAGTCCGACGATGTCCGTCGTCCACGAATCGTCGTCCCAAACAAATTTGCCCGCCAGCGCAGGAAGGTAAACAACGAGCGTAAAAACAACCAATGCCAAAACGTAGAACCAATTGCGATTCAATGACGATTTTAGCAATCCCGCCAATCTGCTATCGTTTCTTTGAAAAACAAAGCCCGCGATTTGGCTGGTTTACCGTGTCCGGTCGACGGTTTTCTTGATTCTTCAAACAGTCGAACCCTAAACAAAGTCGCCAACCAATTCAAGAATATGACCTCGCCGAGCTACGACTTCCAAAACAAACTTGTTCCTCCTCTTTGCCGAGCGCAAACTGGTCATGGCAATCGGGGCCATAGCTCAGTGGTCAGAGCAGGCGACTCATAATCGCTTGGTCGCAGGTTCAAATCCTGCTGGGCCCACCACTCCACCACTTGTCTAATCAATTCTCTTTCTCCAGCCGACAACAGCAACCACGCCCAGCCAACAAGAAAGCTTACGCCGCCGACCGGCGTAATTGTACCGAGCCAGTGCATATTCGTAAGCGCCAGCAAATAAAGCGAACCCGAGAAAATAACAATGCCGATGAGAAAACTCATCCAAGGGCCGATGGGCACAGGCCGCCGTTGCGCCAGCACAATCAACATCACTGCGTGGACGAGATGGCAGAAAACGGCCTTCTCCCAAATGGACACGGTTCCATTACTTGTCAGAACTTCTTTCAATCCGTGTGCTCCAAATGCGCCGAGCGCGACACCCAGAAGTCCAATTGCCGCCGCGATTCGGATTGCATTACGATTCGTCATTGCTCAAACAAAATTGCCACACCAGCAAAACATTGAGTCCGCGTCCGCTCGTTTTTTCTGATCAGTTGGTTTTTGTTGAACGTTCCAAACATGCGGGGAAGCTAAAAGGGATGTACTCACTGGCAAAGGAAAAACTCCGGGGCTGAAACTCTCCAACTGACCGCGAATTTCCATCAACTCCAGACTCGTCAAAACATACGGCTCGGTTAGATTTTGCATCGTGCAGGCTTGGACGAACAGCGTAATTGTCCGAAGGGCGCACGCCTATTTCCGCCGCCATTGGCAACGCGGCATTCGGCTTCGTGAGAAATTCCAGTTGCGCGAAGAGACGTTCCATCTCGCGCTTGCGGGTGGTGTCGGCGTCATTGGCGGGCTGGTCAACCTGTTTTACTACTACGCCATTGAGCACGTGAAGTGGTTTTTCCTCCGGCGACCGGGCGATCCGGTTGAAGTCGCGGAGATGATTTCGCCATGGCAGCGCGCTCTCTTTCCGGCGCTTGGCGGTCTGGCGGCGGGCTTGGTATCCGCATTGGGGTTTGCGATTCGTGGGACAACAAAGGTCAACCAATCTGCTCGAAGTCGTCGTGGCTGGCGACGGCAAATTGCCCCTCCGAAGCGGGATGGTGAAATTCATGTCCTCGCTCGTAAGCATCGGCACGGGCGCATCCATTGGCCGCGAGGGCGGCATCACCCAGCTCTCGGCCACGCTGGCCTCCAAGTGGGGACAACTTGCCAACTGGCCGCCGTATCGGTTGCGTATGCTGGTCGGGTGCGGGGCGGCATCCGGCATTGCGGCGGCCTACAACGCGCCGATTACCGGCGCGGTGTTCGCCGCGCCCATTGTGCTGGGCAATTTTTCGATGAACCTGTTCGCGCCGCTGGTTTTCTCCTCGGTGGTGGCGGCGATGGTGTCGCGGAGTTTTTTCGGCATCAAACCGTGGTATGTGGTGCCGACATTTGAATTCACCAGCGTCCTGCAACTGCCGTGGTTTATTTTGCTTGGTGTCATTCGGGAGTGGTGGGGGCGGTTTTTCTGAAAATGTTGCAGTGGAGCGAAAGATCACTTTCAGCAACTGCAATGGCCGATTTACTGTGAAACTGGCCCTGGGCGGTATGATCGTCGGTCTCATCGCAATTGCATTTCCCGGCGTCTGGGGCAACGGCTACGTCGTCACCAACCGCATATTGCAGGATCAATATGCGACATCTGCGAATTTCCGCTGCTGTTTCTGGGCGGATTGTTTCTGGCCAAGCTGCTGGCCACTGTGGCGACGGTCGGATCGGGCGCGGTGGGCGGCGTGTTCACGCCGACGCTTTTTCTGGGCGCGAGCCTGGGCGCGTTGTTCGGGACGGCGCTGCACCGTTGGGTTGGCGCGCGTTGGAATTGCCGGCGAGTTGCTTTGTGCTGGTGGGCATGGGCGGCATGCTGGCCGCCACGACGCGTTCGCCGTTGCTGGCGATGATCATGGTGTTCGAGATTTCACTCGATTACTCGCTGATGCCGCCGCTGATGCTGGCGCTGCGTGGTGTCATTTTGCTGGCGCGCCGGCTTCATCCCGAATCCATTTACACCGAGCCACTGCGCGCGGCGCGGGCTGGAGGTGAGCCGTGAAACGTGCCGACTGGCGCGGCGACGGAACAGCACGGTGGGCGACCTCATGCACGCGCCCGTTGCGCCCGTGCGCGAAAACGCGCCGTTGAGGGAAATCGCCGACCGGTTTTTGACGAGCCCAAATAATTTTCTGCCGGTGGTGGACGCGCAGCAAAAGTTGTTGGGCGTGGTGGCGCTGCACGACTTGAAGGAATACCTCGACGCCGGGCCAGGAATTCAGCGCGGTGATTGCTTACGATGTCATGCGCCCGCCGCCCAAGTGCGTGACGCCGAATCAACGCCTGCTCGAAGTGCTGCCGGTCGTGCTGGAAAGCGAGCAGCGCAACATTCCCGTCGTGAACAGTTTCACGGAAAACCGGCTGGTCGGCGCCCTGGTGCGCGCTGAAGTGCTGGCGATGTTTTCCGAAGCGATTGCCGCAGGCAGCAAACCGGCGGGCTGAGGCGCGTTTCCGTGCCGCCTACAGCAGCGCCAGGCTGCCGAGCAGCGCCGCCGCCAGCCAAATCAGCAGCACCGCGGTTGTGCTGGCTCATGCCCGGCCGCACAAGCCGGTGTGAAAGGTGGTTGGTGTCGCCGACATAAAACGGCTGGCCGCGCCGCCAGCGCAGAAACACGACGCAAACCAGGTCCGCCAGCGGAATGGCGAGCACCAGCAACGGTTTCAGCACGGCCCAAGGGTGCGGGTTTTGCCGCGTGTAAAAGTGCGGCAGAATTGCCATTACCGCGAGCAGGTAGCCGACCAGATGGCTGCCGGCGTCGCCCAGAAACGCGCGGGCCTTCGGAAAATTGTGCGGCAAGAAACCCAGCAGCGCGCCGCACGTCCAGAAAGGCCATCAGCGCCACGAGATATTGACCGGCGGAACGGCGGCGATCGCGGCGAAATACCATGCGCCGATGGCGCCCAGTCCGGCGCACAATCCGTTCATGTTGTCCATGAAATTGAACGCGTTGACGACGGTGAGCACCCACAGAATTGTGACGGCGTAACTGAACACAACGCTGGGCACGAACAGCGTGATGCGTACGCCTGCCGCGGCGACGAGCACGGCAATGAACAATTGGCCGCCTGAAGCCGGTGAAATCAGGCGTCGTAATACTGTCGGGAAAAAAGTTGTGCAATTTGATAACCCCGGATCAAAGGGCAATAAAAAGGATATTACCTTTATCAGACTTAACAGGTTTATTGCAAACAGCGGGGTATGTTCGCGAAGGGATGCTGATGAGCATATAAGGAACGGACTTATATCAGTTAATGGTACAATCGTAACTGATATGGGGACAAAGGTAAGTTATGATGATGATGTCAGGTATAAAAACAAAAGACTTTCGGCTGAAAAAAAGGTCTATATCCTGATGAATAAGCCAAAGGATTACGTTACAACTATTGAAGATCCTCATGCAGAACATACTGTGCTTGAACTCATAGGTGACAGCTGTCCTGAAAGAGTGTACCCTGTCGGAAGACTCGATAAGGCAACGACCGGGGTTCTACTTCTGACTAATGATGGAGATCTTGCAGGCAAACTCACCCATCCGAAGTATAAAAGAAGAAAAATATATCATGTTTTTCTTGATCGTCCTGTAACTAAAAACGATCTTTTAAAACTGGCTGAAGGAATAGAGATTGATGGTATAACGATAATTGCAGATGCAGTTTCCTATGCTGACACGGATGATAAAAGCCAGATTGGGATAGAGATTCACTCAGGTCAAAACAGGGTCATCCGCAGAATGTTTGAAACACTCGGCTATAAAGTCAAAAAACTCGACAGGGTATACTTTGCAGGACTGACCAAGAAGAATGTCCAGCGGGGCAAATGGAGGTACCTTAATGACAAGGAGATAAATATGCTTAAAAGGGGAATATTTTAATAATCGAAGATGAGCCATAAATCAGGTTTTGTAAATATCCTGGGGAATCCTAACGTTGGGAAGTCGACTATAATGAACGCACTAGTGGGCGAAAAACTTTCCATTATTACATCAAAGGCACAGACTACCCGTCACCGGATAATGGGAATTGTAAACGGAGAGGATTTTCAGATAGTGTACTCTGATACTCCGGGTATACTGAACCCTCAGTATAAGCTTCAGGAGACAATGATGAACTCTGTAAGCTCTGCGCTGACTGATGCTGATATGATACTTTATGTAACAGACGTGACAGAACGCACTGCAGAAGAAGGGAATTTTATTGATAAAATAAAGAATTCAGGAATACCTGTAATTATAGCTGTTAATAAAATTGATCTTTCAAACCAGGCTGACCTGGAAAAAATTGCTGAGACCTGGCATTCTTGCATTTCCTGCTTCACCTGTTATACCAGTATCCGCACTTAAAAACTTCAACCTCGATTCTCTTCTTAACGCTATCCTTGCAAAGCTTCCTGAGAACCCTCCCTATTTTCCGAAAGATCAGCTGACAGATAAATATGAAAGGTTTTTTGCTTCGGAGATCATTCGGGAAAAGATACTGGTAAATTACAAGAAAGAGATACCCTATTCTGTTGAGATAGAGATCGAAAACTTTAAAGATGAAAAGGATATCATTAAAATCAGGGCACTTATTCATGTCACGCGCGATAGCCAGAAAGGGATTATCATAGGCCATAAAGGATCGATGTTAAAAAGAGTTGGCACTGAAGCAAGACACGATATGGAGGATTTTTTCAGAAAGAAGGTTTTTCTTGAGTTATATGTAAAGGTTACAAAGGACTGGCGAGATAAACCACTGATGCTTAAAAGATTTGGTTATCAATAAAAAATAATATTTAAAATACTTTATGAGCAGGATAGTTGCAATAGTAGGAAGGCCAAATGTAGGGAAATCAACACTTTTCAACAGGCTTACAGAATCGAGGGAAGCCATTGTTGATGAAGTGAGCGGAGTAACGCGCGATCGCAACTATGGAGTATCACACTGGAATGGAATCGATTTTTCAGTTATCGATACCGGGGGATATGTTCAGAATTCCGATGATATTTTTGAGGAAGAGATAAACAAACAGGTCTTGCTTGCCATTGAAGAATCGGACCTTATTCTCTTTATGGTTGACGTGACTTGCGGTATTCATGAACTGGATACATCAGTAGCTTCACTGCTAAGAAAAGTGGATAAGAAAGTTCTTCTTGTTGTAAACAAGGTCGACAACGGGGAAAGATTGCTTGATGCCAACGAATTCTATAATCTGGGGCTTGGTGATTATTTCCCTCTAAGCTCAATGAATGGCAGCGGGACAGGCGAATTACTCGATGAGTTAGTGAAAAACCTTCCCGAGGAAGAACCTGGACTTATGCCTGATTTGCCAAGAATTGCTATTGTCGGGAGGCCAAACGTGGGTAAATCTTCTCTTGTAAATTCCCTTCTAGGCGAAGAAAGGAATATAGTAACCCCTGTTGCAGGAACAACACGTGATTCCATATACACCAGGTATAACAAATTTCAGCACGATTTTCTCCTGGTCGATACTGCAGGGCTTCGTAAAAAAGGAAAAGTAAGTGAAGATATCGAGTTTTATTCGGTGATGCGGGCAGTTAAAACCATTGAAAATTCGGATATATGTCTTCTTATTATTGATGCCACAAGGGGTATTGAGGCTCAGGACCTCAATATTATGTCGCTGATCCAAAAGAATAACAAAGGCATGATAGTCCTTGTTAACAAATGGGATCTTATTGAAAAAGATAATAAAACAACGATAGTGTTTGAAAACGATATAAGAGAAAAAACAGCCCCTTTTGTTGATTATCCTATTCTCTTTATTTCCGCAATTAATAAACAAAGGATCCATAAAGTGCTTGAACTGATTGAAAAGGTAAATCAGAACAGGAACAGAAAGATCAATACTTCTGAATTAAATGAAGTGATGCTACAGGTTATTAAGAACAATCCGCCTCCTGCGCTTAAAGGGAAATATGTTAAGATCAAATATGTGACGCAGCTTCCGATTTATACTCCGGCATTTGCTTTTTTTTGCAATCTTCCACAGTATGTGAAAGATCCATATAAAAGGTATATTGAAAACAGGATGAGGGAAAAATTTGAGTTTACAGGCGTTCCTATAAGGATATTTTTCAGAAAAAAATAACCAAATTTGGTGTGGTTTTTGTATGTGAAATATTATTGACTTAAAATCCATGAGAGAAATTAAATATCTGCCTTTGATAATTTTTGGAATCTTTATTCTTGATTCCTGCCAGAAAGTAGAACAAGTATCCGATATCCCTCATATTGAGTTCACTAGCTTTACTGTTTTTGATACAACGGATATCCTGGGAAATAATTCAAAGGGAGGAAGGCTGAAGTTCTATTTTGAAGATGGCGATGGCGACGTCGGTCTCGATGCTCCGTCAGCAACCCAGACTGACTCTACAAATCTATTTTTCACCCTTTACAGGAAAATAGGAGGAGTCATGGTCCCTGCTCCGGCTAATGATCCGTTAGCACCTTCAGCCTACAGGATCCCCTATATGGAAAGAACAGGACAGAATAAAATTCTGAAAGGCACAATTTCTGTCACTTTTCTTTATCTGTTTTATTCTCCGGGTGATACTATCAGATATGATTTCTATATAAAAGACAGGGCGCAGAATGTGAGCAATGTTGCATCAACCAGTGAAATAGTGCTTTCAGTAAATAACACTTACAGGTAATCTTCTCAGACTTTCACTCCCATAAAAAGGACATCATCAACCTGGTCAAAGGTACCTTTCCAATCGAAGTAGAATTTCGTCAAAGCATTCTTTTGCTCATCCATTGGCAGTTTTGAAATCTGCTCAATCATTTTCTTTAATCTGGCTATTTTAAGTTTTTTGCCTTCCGGGCCTCCAAACTGATCGGGGAGCCCGTCAGAGAACAGATAAAGAGTGTCCCCTTCTTTCAGGTAATACTCCTGATCATCAAAGAATTTCTCGTTCACCGATTCTCCACCTACAGATGATCTGTTCCCTTTAATATAAAATGATTCTCCATCGAGTACAAGAATAACAGGACGCATGGCAGAAGCAAACCTGACATGACGTTTCGAAATACTAAACTCGCAAACCACCATATCCATACCATCGTTGGAAACTCCCAATTCCGCATTCTGGTTAAGCGTTGAAAAATTTGTTTATCGAGAAGACTAAGGATCTCAGATGGTTTTGAAATTCTCTTTCGTGAAACAATATCCTGAAGAAGTGTTGATCCGATTATTGACATAAATGCACCCGGAACTCCGTGACCTGTAGAATCGGCGCAGACTAATATGAACTTGTCATCATCAAGCTTATCAAACCAGTAAAAATCGCCGCTTACAATATCCCTGGGATGGAACAGGATAAATGCATCAGTAAAAGCATCTTTCAGCCTGTGGATATCCGGCAGAATGCTAGTCTGGATTCTCTTTGCATAATTAATACTGTCAGTGATCTCGATGTTCTGAAGTTCGATTTCTCCTTTCTGCTTCATTACAACACTTGTTCTGGCCTCAAGTTCTTTTTCAAGATATTCCTGGATTTTTTTCTGCGATTTATCCCTCTCATGAATTATCAGAATCACAATGCCCGCTGCAAGAGCTATTTCGGACAGGATGGCCCACCATGTCCTGTAAAAAGGTTTTTTAATCAGAATGCTGAATGATACCGGAGTTCCCTGCGATAATCCATCTTCATTTACCGATACCATGCTGAATTTGTATTTTCCATCACCGAGACTGTACAATGCTTCCCTCGAGGTAGTCATCTTACTCCAGTCAAGATCAAAGTTTTCCAGAAATGTACTATAATAGACTTTCTCCGGACTACTGAAGTTAATACCTGAATAATAAACTTTTATCTTGTATTTTTTATAAGGCAGCACATACGATGGCTGATAAGGATATGGCACATCATTTATCTCTACAGAGTTTATGTTATTAAACGGACCGGCCTCATTCTTCCTGTCTTTTAACCTGTCATAGATTATTAAACCTTCTGTTGATCCTATAAAGATTTTTTTGTCGGCCGATTCAAACATGCCGTTTGAATTGCTTAACCCGCCTTTGGCAAAATCAGTACCAAAAATCCTGACAATACCTTTTTTGGGATTGTATCTTGAAAAACCCTTATTATGCCCGACCCATATATTATTATCTGCATCGGCAAGAATGCTGTAACAATAATTCGACATGAGATTATCGGCCCTGGTAATTGCAAAAATAGAGTCTTTTATAAATTTGAATAATCCGTTGCCGTCTGTTCCGGCCCAAATGGCTCCATCGCTGGTTTGTGCAAAAGAGAGAATTCTGTTCCTGGTACTACCTGACATCGTTGCTTTTCCCTTTGTAATATTAAAATCCCTGTCAATCTTGTATAACTTATCAGTTTCAGTACCAATATATGCTTCACCATCCCTGGTAAGCAGTATTTTATTAATGCTGTTATGAGGAAGTCCGTTATTTATGTCAAATTTTTTTATTGTATTTCCTTTTTTATCCAGAACAATAACGCCATTGGTTGTTGCGAGCCAGATATAATTTTCATCCATTTCGATATCTTTGATGTCATCTGACCCGGAATCTCCTGATCTGTAGAACCTTTTTAATGAGCCTGATACATTTCTGACAAACAGACCGTTTCCCCCGGTACCTATCCAAAGGTTCTTTGAATTATCAAGATAAAAAGACTTTATTTCGGTATGTCCCACCTGATTGGTAAGATCTGTAAAAGATACCGATCGGTACGTATTCGCATCGAATATATGAAACCCTGTCGGCGTACCCAGTAAATAATTGTTCTCAAAATTTTTAATATAAAGAATGTTGTTTTCCTGCGAATTCTTCCCGGGCAAATAATATCCTAAAGAATATGATCCCAGCATAGAGATTCCTTCACCATATAATGCAAACCAGTAATTACCTTCTGTATCCTGAAATACGGCTTTTACATCATCACCCGGTAGCCCTGAGCCTGTATTATAGTATCTTATTGATTTCACCTTATCATAACCATCAGTCATATCTAACTGAAGTACGCCTGATCCTGAAGTTGAAACCAACAGGGAGCCTTCAGTATCCTTAGTGATTGACTGAACTTTCAGGGACCTGAATTCCGGATGATCGGCAATACGGGTCAGCTCTTCACCTTTATCAGATATTTTCAGCTGAAATAATCCATTGTCGTCTGTTCCGATTAAAAATCCTGAACCGTCATTGGTCTTACAGATTGATGTAACACCATATGAATCAATACCTTCAATTGTCCTGGAAATTAAAACTGAATCCTTCCCCAGCTTGCAAAGGATAAGGTTTTCCTGAGTGCCTATTAACAGATTGCCTGAATTTGTAAAAGCAGCTGAAAACAATGCCGGGTCAATTGAGATTTTGTATTGATGTATTTCATCAGGTTTTAAAGGATTAACTGAAAAAAGAGCTATCCCCTGTGGCACAATATATATAAGGCCATCGGGCCCTTCGAGAATTTCGCTTATGCTCCTGGTATTCGGAATATGAACCTTGATCAGTTTATTATTTTTCGCATAAAAAACAGTGCCATCGCTGCAACCGAACCAGAGTGTTCCGCGCTTATCCTTAAGACACCTGGTCGGATAACGTCCATCTGTTGTATCAGGATATTGTACCGGGTAAAAGGTATAGCCATCGAAGCGGGCCAGTCCGTCTGCAGTACCTACCCACAGGAAACCGTCATTTGACTGCGTAAGAGAATAAACATATCCATTTGGTATATGATTCTCTGCTCCATAGTTCATGAAACTGTAAATCTGGCAATTTGAGGATGATGAAATCAGGCACAGTAATCCAATGGTACAGACTAATATTTTAAAATTGACATTAAATCTCATTTTAGGCTTGACTTATTTCTTTGGCTTAACTTTCTCATAACTAACTCTTGGCTGGTATATTGGCACACCACCGATTGGTGAACTAAAGAATTTAACTGCATCTCCTCGTTGGTTTTCGAGCATAATTACCACATTATTGTTTTTTACCAGCTCATCTTGCCGTTTATGGAACTGAAAGTCAAGTGAAGAACCTACTTCAGCAGATTCAATTGGTATTTTAGAATAAGCCCAGTCATCTTCACCTGAAACAGGCACTGAAATTCCCTGTTTATATCGTGATACTACCAAAATAGTGCCGTCATTATCCCAGTCAAAATTACTCTGCCTTATATATACAATACCAGTATCAATATAAGGATATATATGCGATACGCTCTTAAAGTCATTCCACATGCGGAAATGATAGGAATAAGTAAATGCATTGGCTCCTTCAATAGGAATATTGTTATCAGGATCGCTGCTTAAAAAATACCTGTAAAGATTGCCGTCATCTCCGCTTATTCCTTCGCAGACAATTTTGAACATATAGCTGTTCCATTTTGCATTGTAATCGCCTTCAGAAGGATTAAAGGGTCCGAAAGTATAATAATTATTATCGTATTGTGGGTCGTTTCCAAAAATTTTGGATGCCAGCAAGGTCCCGATTTATAGTTCAGTCCCTTCAGAATACCCCTTGATTCTTCATTTTTTTCAGGATCGACTCCTTTGCCTCCATAAACAGAAAACTTGGTTTTAGTATCGAACTCCCCTTCTATTTCATCATATTCTCCTCCGCAATCCGGGTCAAAAACTCTAATATATAATGGCTTGGTATAATCCTTGAGTATACTGAAGAAAAATACCTGGTAAAAATCATTATCGCCCCATGATGTCTTTCCGTCCTTCCCAAAAGTTACAAGAAACGGAATATTTTCATCTTTTCCCGGAACGGGTTGGCCGTACAATCTGGTAAATATCGGAAAACCAAGCAAAAAAACGAGAAGGAATATTTTATATCTTGATGTTTTCAATTTCATTAACGCTAAAATTAGTTATTTTCATTATCAAGGCTGTGGAATAACAATAATATTTTTTGAAATACAGGCCTCCCTGGGCTTACCTCCGGATTCCGCATCTGCTGTTACAATAAGCTGGATATTGTAGGTTCCGGGCTTACGATAACTTTTAGGAACATCAGGACCTACTGCGACGGTTTCGTCCCCAAAGTTCCAGTAATACCTTGAAATTTTCCACCCGGGAAGATTAGTACTATCGGCACTTAGTGATATAGTTTTATTTGCAACTATTCTGTCAGGTGCTGAGATATAAGGCTGTTCAATCTCCGTTACCACCACCGTTTCGGATTTTTCATTGTAATTGATTTCTTTGGTGATAAGGTTAACAACATCAAGCTGGACTTTATAAGTCCCCGGGGAATCAAAACAATGTATAACATCAGAACCCGTAGCAGTTTTACCATCACCGAATTTCCATTCATAGCGGAATGGAAGTGTATCATATTTTATTGCATTTTCTTCATAGAAACGATAGCAATAGTTATTCTCAGCTAGCGTATCGCATGATGCTTTTCTAATGATTGTGGAAACAAACTCATAGATATCATCTTCCCTGCGACGATTTGAGGAAAAATACCCTTTCTGAAGATCGGGTTCTGCTACAAATGCAAAATCGTCTGACGCTGAATTGATTGGCTCAGGAAGCAGAACAGGTTCATCCCATGTCCCATTATTTAATGTTGTATAATAAATATCAAGCTTGCCTATGCCACCGGGCCTGTCGGAAGTAAAATATAATCTTCCTGAAGGATGAATATACGGATAGTTTTCAGTTCCGGCGGAATTTACTTTTGGCCCAAGGTTAACGGGAGTCGCCCATTCTCCATTAATCAATTCACAATAGTAAAGATCAGATCCTCCGTTGCCTCCGGGCATATCTGATGCAAAAAAAATGTATTTCCCATCCTTGCTTATCGATGGCTGTCCAACATTATACTGAGGATTATTATATTTAAACGGACGCACAGATGTCCAGATCTATCACCTGAGAGTTCAGCAATAAAAATCCCGCTGTGATTCTTGAATTTTTTATTTTCCGCCATTTTCCCTGTCTCAACTTCACTTGTGAAATAAACTGTTTTTCCATCAGGCGCGATGCATAACGGGCCATTATTAAATTTATTACTCCTTTCACTGTTTAATCAACTTGGCTTTCTGAATGGAAGTGTCTTTTTTTTCTGCAATATAAATATTATACAGTCGGCGGCCATCAAAAGAGGTCCGATCCTTAAATGCGCTGAACCGTCCTGTCGGAACAGAATATTACGCCATCGTTTACTATAACAGGTGAGATATTGTCAAAACCGTTTATATTGAAAGGCATTCTTTTGACTTCATAAACGGCAGGCTGTTGTGCCAATGCCTGAATTGAAACAGACAGCATTATTAAAGCTATTGTATTGATATATAGAGCTTTCTTATCCATTATTAAAAGTACCTCGGATTGGCTGCACTTACTTTATATCCAAATTCATATCTTAAAATAAACTCAGAAGATCCTTTAGAATAAGTGTTCATCCTGCCGACAGGATAATCATAGGAGAATCCTGCCATCAGCTGAGGGTTAAGCTGAATCTGAAGGATCCCCACTGCTACCTGTTCCGATGTTCTCCATGAACCTCCGATCCATATAAGATTCCCTAATATAAAATTCCCGTTAAGATCAAATTGAGTAAGCCCTTTAGTCTTATCAAGAGAATAATCAACCAGTATGGAAGGCTTAAATTTGAAAGCCTGTGAAAATGTAATCAGGCCTCCTGCAGAAAAAACAATATCGTAATTATTAAAGTCATGATATGCCTCGACAGAACCGTTTGAAGTATTTTTTTTGTAGCTCAGGAAAGAAGGAATGGCTACTCCTGCAAATAATTTGTCATTGTAATAATATAAACCTGCACCAACGTTTGGAAGAAAATAGGGATTCACGTCTTCAACGAATACCGGATCGTCCGGTGTAGAAGTCTTTAAACCGGTATAGTTGGTATTCGACCTGTCGAATCCTCCCTTCAGACCAAATGATAGTCTGCCGTTCCCCATTCTTATCCTGTAAGCATAGCTGGCATAAATGCTCTGTGATTTGGTAAATCCGAATTGCATGAACTGCGCCATTAAACCAAGACCAACTTTGTCGGTTTTGGTCGGAGTGTTAAGGGAAAATGACTGGAAGACAGGAGCACCGGGTATTCCCATCCATTGCATCCTGTAAGACATGAATGTACTTAAGGCACCCCGCGACCCGGCATAGGCCGGATTTATCAACAAACCATTCTGAAGATACTGGCTGTACACCGGATATCCCAGGCTGATAGAGGTAGAGCCTGTATATTCCTGACCGAAAAGACTGCTGAAAGCCATCAACAAAGGGAAAGAGAATATTAACTTTATTTTTTTCATTTTTTGAAAAATGCCATACAGTCTTATTAATAATCCAGCCATCAGTACCTTTTAAGAACTATAAATCCTTTCCTTCTGGAAACCTGAATAGGCGGTTTTTTTGAAGTTACTTTAAGCATGTAATAGTAGGTTCCCTCAGGAACATCATTTCCTTTCGAGTCTTTACCATCCCAGTCTGTCCATGTCTGATTGTTAAGGCTCGAAGTACTTGAATACCTCTGTCCCGGCACTGTTTATAATAATCAGATCTGCATCATTATCAACAAAATTTAAACCTTTGATAATGAAAGTATCATTATGGGTATCACCATTTGGTGAAAATCCCTGGGGCACAGTGTCAGGCAAAACCGAGATAGTCACCGAATCCGATAGTTTACACAGCCCGTTGCTGATTGTCCATAAAAATGAATTCGGATTTTCTGATGACAGGTTACTGACTGTTGCATTATAATTTGTTGTATCGTAGATATAACTTGTCCCATTATCAAGGATATGCCAGACACCTGTCTCTCCTGCCGATGGTGCGATGGCCTGCATCTGGTAATTCTCATTAATAGACTGGATAAATGCATCCTGACCTGCATTGACAGTGCTAACGGGTAGCGGATTAATTCCTATATCAAAAACATTTGATGTACTGGTGCAGCAATCATTAAGTCCTGAGGTTACGGTTCTCTGGTACTGAATAGGCGCATATAATGCCGGGGGCTGGTAAGATGAAGAAGTGTTTGTTCCGGAAGCTTCCGCCCAGTTTGCCCCGCCATCGGTGCTTTGCCACCACAAATATTTATATGTACCCGAACCACCATACAGTGTTGCTCCTGTAACAGGGTCAGGTATAAAACTATAGCAAACTTTCGGATTACCCGCAATAACATTGTTTGTTATTACCGGAAGTACTGTCTCTGTTATGGTATTACTGTTAGCAACGCATGCGCCGGAAGTCACCTGACGTGTATAATAAGTAGTTGCAGCCAGTTGAGGTGGTGAATAATTTAAACCAGTACCTGCTGTTGGAACAGGTGAAAAAAAGGAATTATCGCTCGAATACATCCACTGATAAATATAACTTCCTGCAATATTTGTTCCCCCCGTTGCAACTGCTCCATGGTATGCACCAGGCTGCTGGTTATTGCAAATAGTATCCGTAGAGCCTCCTCCTGAGACTGAAATAACATTGTTTGAAATTGGTTTATGTACATTGATTCTCACGGACAGGCTTGTGTCGATGCAGACCGGTGCTGATTTATAAACTCCGGAATTGACTATCCTACGGTACCAGGTAGTATCTGTAAGAGGAACAGGAAACTGATAACTGGCCGTAACTTCTGAAGTGTTGGTAAATGAAGTTCCGTTTGCACTCTGCTGCCAGATATAGGAATAAGAACCTGCACCATCCGTGGGAGTTGAACCTGGTAATGCAACAGGTGTGCTGCCAGAACAGATAGTCAGGTCTGCAGGATTTTCAAGTATCAGATTATTTATTATTTTAGGATATCTTCTCAGGTCAATAGGCATACTTATGCTTTTGCAAACATTGTGAGGACCCGATACTACAATTCTTCTGTAAAACCTGTTTTGAGTCGCCGCAGAGAATTTTGACGTATCAGGAGCATATGAAGCACTTGTACTGGACCCACTGGCAGTACTCCAGGGTGATGATAAACTCACACTATCCTGCCATTGATATAAGTAACTTTCATCGCCCTGGCCCGGTGCTGAAGCTCCGAGAGGTGCAAAAACGGATCCTTCGCAAATTACTGAATCCGACCTCGTAATAATATTACCGGTAATAGAATTAAGAACAGTTATTGTTACACTGGAACTGGAATCCTTACAACTACCCGATGTAACAAGGCGTTCATAATATGTTGTAATAGTAAGTGGTGCCGCAGGGTCATATGCCGGATTGGTAGCACCCGGTATTGGAGTTGAAGTGGCCCAGTTTGTGTTTGTTGTATTCTGAAGCCATTTATAAATATAGTGTCCGTTGCCATTTGATGGGCTTGAATTAAGAGGGTCAATACTTAACGGGGTCTGACCAAAACAGATAGTTGTGTCTTTACCAATGATGTTGTTGGTAATTGCCGGCTGTACAATGATTTTAACCGATTTACTAGTATCTGTAATTGTTGTTGGAAGAGAATGATCAGTTATGACTCTTCTAAAATAAACAGTTGAGTTTTCTTTTGATATAGGGGTGTAAGTAATTGAATCAGCAAGTGTACCAATATTTATCCATGTTATCGTATCATAGCTTTTCTGCCAGAGATAACTATAAGGGCGGGCCCCTCCGACAGGTATTGTTCCTATTATCGGCTTAGGTACCACGTTAGAACAGACTGTATCTACCTGGTTGCCGGAAACAGAAGAACTGATTGAATTAAATAAAAAACCGTTTAAAATTGCCTTAAAATTTGATCTTAATTCACCAATGTTTCCAGGGGCTGCACTCCCATCCACAGTTGCTTTTCCACCAGAAAGACTATACGAAACATTTCCTGTCAGACCTGTCTGGATGTAGAATAGTCCTCCACTACCTCCGCCACCATTCCCATAACCATTACCAGAATTAACTCCCCCGTTCCCTCCTATAGCAGAAAAATTTAAGGCACTTGATCCATAGCTGTTTAATGAAAGCCCAATGGATCCTCCTGCACCACCTCCTCCGGATCCTCCCACACCTGTTGCACTTCCTCCATTTCCTCCGTTTGCAAGAATATTCCCTCCGTTTCCGGCTATCCCATCTGCAACAATTATTACTATTCCGCCACCATTACCTCCGCCAGAGCCCGTTCCCGTGGGTGAAGAAGTCGAAGCGCCGCCGCCACCACCCATATATATTCTGTTCACAAGAGATGCAGCGTTTGCTATATTACCTTTTTCACCACCATTAAAAGCAGCAGAAATTGGTGGATTTGAACATACACCATCTTCATATCCACCCGGACCACCATTATTACGGTTCGATCCGCCGCCACCTCCAGAATATCTTCCGTTTCCACCACCCCCTCCTGTCCAGTTAGGACCCTCCCCCTTCATAAAGTTTTTACCGAGAGGTTGATTAAGATCATATGAATAATTTGCCACTCCTTCTCCTTTAAAACCTGCATTTGGAAAACTCCTGGGATAATACTCCAGCCCATAAAGGCTCGGATTTGTACTTTCACAAATTCCGGCACCTATAGTGTCCTTGCCGCCTCTGAATCCAAGCCCTGAAACATCAATATCTGCATTAAGAGTCAGAGTTCTGCCAATGACCAACGCCAGTACTCCTCCAGATTTAGTCACAGTATCCCAAGGAGCACATGTGAGTTTCTCTTTCACAGTTGCACTGTTGTAATATGGCACTCTCACAATCTGGATATTACCTTTCGGATCATAAGTACTAAGAATGTTATTCCTGAATACAATCTGATTTGTTGGTGACCCGGTTTTACTCAGAATTATCATGAATTCATGCATGCCAGGCGCTCCAAGTTTATCCTGCATCGTTCCATAATAACCAGGACCTCCAGATGTCGTAATCTTTACACCTTGCATCTGAATTAACAGAATGGTATCACCAACATTAAATCCGGCCACACTATTAACTGTAACTCTGTCTGGTCCTATTGTTACTACGTGTGTTGACGGCTGATTGAGGTTACCGGAAAGGATGTGCTGCGATAGCAGAACACTGTTGCTAAAACAAAGTATCAGCAAACAAAAAACAAGTCTCTTGCTATGGCTAAAAAAGTTGCCGGTCATTGTTTAGATATCAGAACTGCTAATATAATTATTATCCTGAATATTTCTAATGATATATAAAAAGAAGTTTAGCGTTTTGAGCAACGAGAGTTAAAAAACCTCTGTCAGCTATTTAAAGAATTGTGATTTTTAAAAAGCAGAAACCCATTAACCCTGCCTCCCGTCAAGCAAGCGCAAAGTACTCTAAGTATTTTGCCCCCCTTCACCCGGCTTCTCAACTGTATACATAACTGGTAACTCAAAATAAAAAACAGAACCTTTATCGACCTCCGATTCAAACCATATTGTCCCGTTTGCACTCTCAATATATTTCTTTGCAATTGATAATCCCAACCCCATCCCTGACGACTTGGTCGTAAAATTGGGCGTGAAAAGATTCTTCTTCAGTCCTTCCGGTATACCCGAGCCATTATCAGAAACAGAAACAACAACTTTATCACCCTTTAATTCCAGACTTAAAGTTATGATCCCTTCACTTCCAGCCGGAATGGATTGTATACCATTCTTGATAAGATTTGAAAAAACTCCGTTAAGCTGCTCTTTATCGGCATAAATAATAATCTTGCTTTCATGCGGCCAATGAACTTTGAATGTAGTATATTTCAGTATTCTTAAAAAGTTCAAGAGTTATCCTTATCTGCTCAAGTATATTTACTTCCACAGGGTTGGTCACTGGCATCTTGGCAAACGCCGAAAAAGCAGACGCAATTGAGGAGAGATTATCAATATATTCAATCTGATTCTTTGTAAAACGATCAAGAGTCTTATCAAACCCAGGAACCTTGTCATTCCACGATTTAAAGAGCTGCTGCACATTTAATTTCATTGGAGTAAGAGGATTCTTTATCTCATGGGCAATCTGCTTGGCCATCTCCCTCCATGCATATTCCCTTTCGGAATTCGCAAGCTTGTGTGTGCTTTCTTCTATCTCATCCACCATCCTGTTATATTGTCTGACAAGATCGCCAATTTCATCATTCCCTGCATAATCAAGATGCTCGCTTTTTTTCCCCACTCCCACAGTGGCAAGACCCTTACTAAGCATGGTAAGCGGAGAAGTCAGCCGTCCGCTGATAAATACTGCAAGACTCATCGTGATCACTATCAGCAGAAGAGTGAAATTGATAATGGCAACTATAAGGTTTGAAATCTCCTTTGCCAGAACGCTCTGCATCCTGAAATATGGCAGATTCAGATAGGCAATAACTTTATTATCGGTATTGAAAAAAGGAACATAGGCCGACAAATATTCCAGGTTTCCGATTTTCTCCTTCTGATAATATTCACTTTTTGTAAGATGTGCAGATTAGTGAAAGCCATATTATTTATCCGCTCGCTGGTAAGGTCGCGATCAAAAATTTCCTGCCTTGAAGTAGCAATAAGAAAGCCATTAATATTATAAAGATTAATATCGGTATTAAAGACATTCGAAAGTTTTATCAGTAATTCATTTAGTGATGAATAACCACTCCCTCTCCAGTCAGGAGAAAGATATTTTTCCATCGCCAGCTTACTGTCGAGCTCGAGATAAACCGAATTAAGCTTTTCTTTTATATTTTCATAATGCTTTGCTTTATACTGGCTGATTGTAATATATGCTACAACAATTCCTATCAGAATAAATGAGAATAATAAGAATTCCGATAAAGAGAGTTGAAGCTTCTGCCTGAAATTGAAGATATTCATTCTCCTTACAACCGGTCTTCTTATTATCAGAATGATAATGTTTGAAAAGAAAAGAATGAAGGCAAAGAGATATGCAAATGAGATGATAATATCTCCCGGTGTCAGTACCGGCCGTGATATGATTACAGTTGTATTTCCGTTTTTATAAAGCACATGTTTAAATCCGTCCGTTCTGAAAATCCTGTAATCTGAAAATTTATCAACATATTCAGCATCAGTTTTATCATAAGGGAATTCTCCTGTCCTCAGAACAATTTCCCCATTAATATATTTGGCAAAAGAGTAGTCTTTCAGTCCTGCATATCCATGGTACTTTCTTATCAAGAAGCAACTCAGAATAACCTGGTTGGAAAACATTTACATCACTATATAATTCAATAAATAATCCATTTATTTTATTTTTTGCTGATTTATAATACAACCTCCCCAGATAATACGATCTGCCTCCCTGATTATCAAGAAAATAAAAATTTGTGCCGGTCAGTCTGTGTCCATCTCTCTTTAATACGATCATCAAAAAAACTAAAACAGTTCTGAGACTTTATCATTACCTGTACCAATTTGTAAAGACTGATCATTGTGACACAGGATAAGGCTAAAATGATAATTTTTCCAGAATCCTGTGAAATAATTATCCTGCAAGGTAGTTTGATATTTTTTCAACATTATCCTTGTTGAAATATTCAGCTTTCATCATTTTGATCAAGAGAAGTATCCTTCTCCAATACAGGACATAAATCAAGCAACAGATGTTCAGCTTCAGGGTCATTTTCAGTTGAAAAAGAGACTGCCTGAATCTTAATGTTTTCAGTTATTTTTTTTTCAGAAAGAACTGTTATAAAATAGAGAAAATAGATTCCGGCAATCAAGAGAAAAAATCACAGTCATATTAAACAGACCCAGATTTTTTTTCTATTGATAACCAGATACTTATAACAAGAACAGAATAAAAAATTGCCAAAGGGATAAGTGTTGCCGGTTTGTTATAGAAAAAAATGCCGGAACAACAATTGAGATGATTACAGAAAGAATAATCTCGTACCTGTATTGAGATTCTTGCAACTTTGAAATACTTTTAAACAGATAAAACACCGGAACCAGAGGAAAAGGAGAAAAGAGAACAAAGCCAGCAACACTGAACATATTCAATTCCAGCACCTTATAAGTTTCAAAGTTTATATTTGAAGTTGAAATCAGCTTCACTGAAAATCCATTGATAATAAACTATAAAATAAGAGTCCCTGTTATCAGCAAACTTGAAAGGACAGAGTAATTTTCTATCGGTTCTTTACATTTCTTGTTCTTTAACAGGGAAATGACGGAAGAGAAGAGTCGAAAAAGAAGCAGAAAGAATACTAAGTATAAACAGGTGTCCCAATGATGGTATAATCTTATCCAGAGAAAACCTGTAAGGTGAAAAAAGTTCAGTCTGAAAGACTGTAAGCGGCTTACCGGTGAAAAGAATGATCAAATAATATCAGATAAAAACCATAGAAGACAAAACCAATACCTGAATAAGTGCTTTTCCTTTCTTAACCAGTAGTTTAACCAGTTCGAAAGTAAGAAGAATGATCAGGACAAATGCACCTGCCCATAAACATAAAGGGATAAGAATAAAACAGGTGTTCTCTTTAACAGGAGGAAACACAAGGGAAAAGAGGAAATCGCCTTTTTTATTAAAAATATGATATTCGGAAGCTGCTTTATCGGTACTCATATCAACGTTTTCAGGAATTTTGAAGTCCTTTTCAAATCCGCTTTTAATGATGTTATTCTCAAAACTATAATCTGTATGTAACCTTAGCAGTCCAATTATTTTTTCATTTCCCGCCTGAATGGTTTTTGTAAGGAACCATCCATTCTGTAAAAAGACCAATGGTTTATTATAAAGAGAATCAATATAATAACGAAGGCACATCAAACTCATTATCTGACCAATAAACAAGTTTATTATCAAGATATTCGAGGATGCTGATCTTGTTCTGTTCTGCAATTGAAAAAAGGTTATTTTCTGACTGATCGAACCATGATGATTCGACGTTTGCCAGAATAGGTTTCATGGAATCAAGGCAGTCTTCCATGATTGTTTCTTTCGCAATAAGGGTCTTGTTAAACATCCTTGTTCTGAAGTGATATTCAAAATCGCTGAAATAAACCGATTCTGCTGACAAGTGCCAGAAGAATAAGCACAACGGTCAGCATGAAAGAAATATTATATACCGATTGGCTCTCATAACATAATGATCACATCTTATTCATGATGGTATGGTTCTCCTTTTATAATTGTAAATACCCTGTAAAGTTGTTCAAGAAACAATAATCGTACCAGCTGATGTGGAAAAGTCATTTTTGAAAGTGACATTTTAAAATCGGCTCTGCTATAAACAGCTTCAGAAAAGCCCCATGGGCCTCCAATAACAAACACAATCCTTTTCTTTGGAAGAAAAAACATTTTTTCAAGAAATCTGCAAATTCAACCGTTCTGAATTCCTTCCCTTTTTCATCGAGTAAAATTATATAATCATCGTCAGTGACAGATTGAATAATTTTTGTTGCCTCTTTTATCTTTTGTTCCTGAACAGGCATGTTCCTTGTATTTTTTACATCAGGAAGCGTAATTATTTCAAAGACAGTATATTTCTTTATGCGGTTTGAATAAAGATCAACTAACTCTGAAATATTCTTATCAGTAGTTTTCCCTGTCTGCAATAAGGTAATCTTCATAAGAAGTGCCTTAAGTGAATAATACAACTAATACAAAAATAGTATTTTAAAGTATCTTAATGCTGATGATGGTTTTTATAATTACACAACCGGCTCCTTCTTAAATTATCCAATGGGAAATTTAAACAGGATTAATATTCCTCCTCCGCAAGGAATGAATGTTCAAATTAAATCTAAACATCACTCAATTATTCCAGGGGAAAAAAGCTTCTGAAAAACCATCCGGCAAACTAATTATCTTGAACGGATTTCTTTTCTCATAAAAGAAATATAGGATAACCCGAAACAGGCTACTGTAGATGCAATCAGACCTGTAAGCTGCGGCCATACGAGCATTATGCTCTGTCCAAGAGGAAGCAGTCCGGGAATAGCACCCTGTACCTGTTCCATGCTTAACGGGCCCAGGCTTCTGACAGACGGCATTAACAGAGTTGTTGTAGCTTCATTATAAAGCCTGCCCGGCTCAATCCTTAATAAGTTTAAAATGAATCTTTGATAGATCAAGAATTTGCTGTGTGGAAGCAGTTCCCGGAGGTGGCAAATAAGCTTTGGAAATCAGGTTTACAATTAAATCGGTAGAAAACGGTGAAAAACAACCAGGTTGCAATACATGCCAGAGCGGAAGTCGCAGATCTGACGGAATCGTATCGAAAACAAAATCGACAGATTCAGCCAGAAGGCCACATATAAAATACTGACTAAAATGAAGAATAATATCCTGAAAAACTCTTCCACTGTCGGAGGGATCCCAATTATAATAAGACCTAATCCCATCACAAGAAAACCCAGGGCAAAAAACATAATGCTGATAACTATTAAAGCAGCCAGGAATTTAGCATTGAGCAAACTGTCGCGGTGAATAGGCTGAGACATAATCCGGCTGAGAGTCCCCTTGTTTTGTTCAGAATTTATGGCATCAAATCCGAGACTTATGCCAAGCAGGGGGCCCAGAAAACTTATGAATACCATGAAAGAGGGCATTGTGCCATCAGACATAGTAAATAAATTCAGGAAGAGAAATGATCCGCTATGAGCCAGAGGCTGCCTCTTTACCGATATTAGTCAGGCAGAATAAAGCGAGCCAAAGCAAGTAAGTGCTATTATGGCTATCAATATATTAAATCGCCAGCCACTTATATGGTCTGAAATCTCTTTATTGACTATCACAGAAAACGGATGAGTATTATTATTCTCATTATTAATACGAATTTTTGCATACCATTCCCTTAAGAAACGATTCAGTTTTATCAGCCGCTGACCAGCAGATCGTTCAGCATTTGTCTGCAATTCATCCATGATTTTCACCTCCTTCGAAATAACGGTTATATATCTCATCCAGACCGAACTCCTTCTTATGTAAAAAAGTCAATCCGGCACCGGATCAACAATTACCCTGGCTATATCGGCAGTAAGGTCAGAAGAACAGCTGATCTGAATAACATCATCTGTGACATTTAGTGACACAACCCCCTTAAGCCTTTTCAGTTCATCAACTACCAGGTTTGTATCTTTATCAATTTTAAAAGTATCAGTTGTGCCAAAATGATTTAATAAGATCCCGGCTTCAATAATAAATGCTTCATTTGAAAATAACTTCCCTGATAAAGAAGCAATATCACCTTCAGCCAATAATTTACCTTTTACAAACAATCCGACCCTGTCGCAAATTTTCTGTACCTGGTGCAAATCATGTGAAGAGAGAACTACCGTAAGACCTTGTTCTTTTTTTAATTTTACGATTAAACCCAGGAGCTCCTGCACCCCGGTCGGATCAATACCAAGCGTCGGCTCATCAAGTATTATCACTTCTGGATTTTTAATCAGTACATCAGCCAGTCCAAGACGCTGGCGCATTCCACGTGAGTATTTACCGGCTTTTTTATCCATATCATCCGACAATCCTACACGTGCCAGCAATTCCCTGGCTTTTTGCCCTGCCTCAAAACCTGATATATTGTTCAACATGGCTGTATAAATCAGATTTTCGATTCCCGTCATGTCGTCATAAAATTGTACATCTTCAGGCAGGTAGCCAACTTTCCTTTTAACTTCAATCGGATTGGTTGTGGAGTTAATGCCACATACATTCACCGAACCTGAATCGGGTTCCACCAGGCCAAGCATCATAAGGATTGTGGTAGATTTCCCTGCACCGTTTGGTCCCAGCAAACCAAAAACTTCACCTTTAAAGATTTCAAGGCTGAGGTGATCAACCACATTTGAAGATCCGTATTTTTTTGTCAGATCTGCAATTTCTATAATATTCTGGCTCACGGCTTACCTCCTTCCATACCTTTGGAACAGATAAAACACACCCAGGATCACAATTAAAATGATCAATATTCCTGCCCAACCCAGGAACAGTGGTGTTTTAACAGATACCCTAAAATCAGCCTTTGCATTAATGCCATGGGAATTTGCTTCGAACCTTGTAATGTAATCGCCGACAATTGCTTTCCTTGCTACTTTAATTATTGCCCAAACATCTGCTGATTCACCTGGTTCAACCTTATCGACTATTTTGGGATCAAAAGTAACTTCCCAGTTGGCAGGTGATGAAGAAGTAAGCTTAATGTTATTCAGCTCAGCTGAACCAGTGTTTTTCACAAGAAGTTTAATTTTCTTCTCCTCCCCTTCAGATATATTGTCACTTAATAGTCCCGTAGGGGTAGTCAGTACCATACTGTAATTACCGGTAATAGATGTTTGCAGGTCAAGGGTTGCCGATGTAGTAGGAGCCACAGCACTTACAGATAAATTATAGGTTCCTGCTTTTGTTTCAAGTGGGGGAATAACCGTAATGTTCAAAATTTTATTATGATTTGCATCAATGCTGAGAGAGGAAACCTGCTTATACTCACAGTTAAAAGTCACTACCCAGCCCTGTGGCGTGGAAGCATTTAAGGCATACACCTGATTATCTGCAGTCAGGTTTCTGAGCTGAGCCTCATAGGTAAAGTTGGAAGTGGAAGATCCCTGAAGGTTTGATTGCCTGGTTGTTAACTCCGTCCTGAATGTACCCTGTTCGGATACTGTCACAGCGAGAAGCAAAGGATCAAAACCTTTTGGTTCAACCTTAAACCTGTATGTACCTTTATTAACCTGCAGAGGAACATCAAGAATGAGGTTGAGTTCCTGTTTCTCTCCAGGCATCACCGCTATCTGGCTGATCTTCCAGCCTCCCGATTTTAAAATACAATTCCAGCCACGGGGAACACCCGATACTGAAACTGGAACATTCTGAATTTCCTTGCTGTTATTTATAACATTGATGTTATAGGTGATTGTCTCTCCCGGAGCAACAGAAATTTTAGAATAAGGAGTAAATAACGTTACATCATTAACAGCCATTGCTGAATAACTATCAGACAAAAATACTCCGCAAAGGAGTAACAAAATCAATCTTACATAGTTTGTCCTGAGTGCAAAAAGAAGCTTTTTCATGATATAATAATGATTTTCAGTTCCGGTAGCAATTTTAAAGAATAATTCATTCGCTGATTGTTAAGGAAATTTTAATATATTCTTAATATATACCTAAAAATAAACACTGCTAGTGAGGTATAGGGTTTACCGGAGATTCCCTTTGTTCCGTTGCTTCAGGAAAGGCTGATAAACCTTGTTATAAAGATTCATAAAGGAATTGATATGACAGGAAGCTATCTTAATCAAATTAGTGTTAAATTTGTAGTGCATTGATTTATTTGTCCGCAATATTAAACTGAATTGATATGAAATCCTTAAGTATTATTCCAGTTGTATTAATAGCTTTCAGCACTCTTTCTGCAAAAGCCCAGGATCAGGCAAAAATACCGGAAGGAATCGCAATAGCTATAAAAGCCGGTAATGCAGCCGAATTATCAAAGTACATGAATTCAACAATTGAACTTCTTCTTCTCGATAAGGAAGATTTTTATAAAAAGAATGTCGCCGAAACTATACTCAAAGATTTTTTTGATGAGTACCAGGCAAAAGATTTTACTATCCGCCACCAGGGCGCAAAAAATGATGCTCAGTATGCCATTGGCAATCTTAAGACAGAGAAAGGGGATTTTCGTGTATATTTCCTTCTTAAAAAAGTTGACCAGGAGTTACTGATACATCAGATACGCATTGAATCTGACAATGGAAAATAGGATTCTCAGGGAATTCATCTTAAAAAGCCTCGAAGAGGATTTAGGTGATGGCGACCATACCTCACTTGCATGCATACCATCAGAAGCCATTGGGAAGGCAAAACTGCTCATTAAAGAGAGAGGAGTTCTTGCCGGAATCAGGATAGCAAAAGAGGTGTTTTCAACAATCGATAAAAATCTTAAACTTGATATTATTCTCTATGACGGAGCCAGCATAGTGCCGGGAGATATAGCATTCTACTTATCAGGGAGCCAGCAGTCAATTCTTAAATCTGAGCGTCTCGTCTTGAATATCATGCAAAGAATGAGCGGGATCGCTACCACTACACGCGAATATGTAACACTTCTTAATGGCTTGAAAACCAAGATTCTTGATACACGAAAAACAACACCCGGGTTCAGACTTTTTGAAAAAGAGGCAGTAAGGATCGGCGGTGGCCTGAATCACAGGATGGGTTTATACGATATGATCATTGCTGAAAGACAACCATATCGACTATGCAGGAGGCATTAATAAAGCAATAGTTAAAACCAGCCAGTACCTTAAACAAAAAAATCTTAACCTGAAAGTTGAGATTGAAGCCAGATCACTGGAAGATGTAAGGAAAATCATTGCATCCGGCGGAGCAGATCGAATATTGCTCGACAACTTCAGCATTGATGAAACTCTTCAGGCCGTTAAAGAAATTTCCGGAAGATTTGAAACAGAATCATCAGGTGGTATTGACCTTCTCAACGATCAGGGCTTACGCAGAATGTGGTGTAGATTTCATTTCTGTCGGAGCACTGACACATCATATCAAAAGTCTTGATATGAGTCTTAAAGCCATTTAAAGAATGAATCAGAGGGAAGCAACTGCATTCAATCCCAAAGAAAAAATCAAGAAACTGGTTCTTCCGGGCTTTGACGGTATCCCTATAAGTCAGGTTATAACTTTTGTAATAAAAGGATTTCAAAAAGGGGTTCTTGTCACAAGGGCTTCATCAATAGCATTCAATCTCCTGCTCGCTTGTTGCCTGCATCCATTTTTCTTTTCACGCTTATTCCTTTCGTTCCTATTCCCAATTTTCAGCAGGAACTAATTAAACTTTTTGAAAACATTCTCCCCTCAAATGCTTTCAATTTCCTCCAGACAACTATGATAGATATTGTCACACATAAGAGCAAAGGCATGTTGCTTTTTATGTTTATTGCAACAATTGTTTTTTCCACAAATGGCATTCATGCAGTCATTCATGCTTTCGTTGTGTCAGCACACACGTTTAAAACACGTTCATGGCTGAATCAGAGAAAAATCTCAGTTGTGTTGCTGCTGATCATCATTTTTATGATCTCAACTGCCGGATTTCTTGTAATATTCGGAAAAGTTGCACTTAACAGGCTTGTTGTACTGCATATTGTTAAAAGACGCTTTGTAATTTATTTTCTTATCAATCTGAAATGGATAGTGGTTGTCCTGCTTCTTTTTCTTGCAATATCATTCCTTTATTATTTTGCTCCGGCAAGAAAGACTGGTTTTAAGTTCTTTTCACCGGGGTCAACTCTTGCAACATTATTATTTATAATTACATCCCTCGGATTTTCAGCATACGTAAATAATTTCGGGCAATACAATAAATTATATGGTTCAGCAGGCAGTCTGATGGTTATCCTGATATGGCTTTATCTTAACTCAATAGCCATACTCATCGGATTTGAGCTGAATTTAAGTATTATGGATGCGAGGGCAAAAGAAACCGGGAAACTTACCATCTGTCAGCTGCAATGAAGATATTTTTTAACCAGGGCACTAATTTCATCATTCCTGTTATATAACTTTTCGCTAAGCCCTTTGTCATCGAATGCTTTTAGTCTTGAAACCATATTCTCAATGACACCTGAGGGGAATATTCCGTCTTTTTCAAAATAACTTCTCTGTTCTAAAAGGCATTCGGCTGATTCCCAGCATGATGCCGGCAGCGATTCAAGGTTCTTTTTCTTTGTTTTATTCTTATCCTCAAAAATATTGTAATCGACATAAAGATCTTCAGCTTTCTTAAGTGCATTTCCCATTTCGAGACCATGTTCTGTCGCCACTACCAGACCTGCAAAAAGTTTATAAATATCTGCCGAACCATCGGGTGACCTCAACTCTACTGTCTGTTTTGAGGGCATGTCAAGAAATTCAGTATCGTCAGCAGGATTAGCATCCTTGATCATATTTGTTGCACCATTCCAGCCAAGAGGCACTCGTATCAGCACAGACCGGTTCCTGTCGCCCCAACATATATTCGTCGGAGCTTCCTGATGAGGAACAAGACGCAGATAGGATGTTGGAATAGTATTTCCGAAAGCGGTCAGGGATTTTGAAAGATCAAGGATTCCTGCTATCATTTTTTTGGCGACAGGACTCAGCTTTCCCTTTTCAACCATCTGATTTACTCCGTCTTTCTCCAGCATCATATGAATATGCATTCCTGATCCAGCTTCCCCTACAGTGATCTTTGGTGCAAAACTGACTTCAACACCGTATTCATACCCCAGAATCCGTATGATCCATTTTGCAATCAGAAGCTGATCTACTGCTTCATCTATCTCAACAGGCATGAATTCAATCTCATGCTGCTCAAAATCTTCTCCGTCCTTTGAGAAACTTCCTACTTCAGAATGCCCGTATTTAATCCTGCATCCTGCTTTAGCACATAATTCCATTGCTTCTATCCGCAGATCCTCAAACTTGGCAAATGGTTTTGACTGATGGTATCCCTTCTGATCAGCGAGTGGGTAAAGATCATCATGATATGATTTGATATAGTACTCAAGTTCGCCGAATGCTTTAAACAAAAAACCTGTTTTTTTTGTAAAACGGGAATATGCTTTTCTCAGAATATATTCCGGTGCGCTTTCAAGAGGTTTTCCTTCACTATTATAAAATGAACATAATATTTCGAGAGTCGGAATCTCTGTAAATGGATTTACAAAAGCTGTTCTATAACGTGGAACGACATATAGATCACTTGCTCCTGATTGTACAAAAGAGAACAAACTTGAACCGTCGACCCTTTCTCCTGCAGTCAGAATTGATTCAAGGTGATTGCGGCTGAAAGGGACAAAATTTAAAGACTTAAGTCTACCATCATCACCCACATACCTGAAGTTCAGCATTGAAATTCCCTTGGCTTCAATAAACCTGATGAGGTCTTCCCGGGTAAAGTCCCTTGATGATTTTTTCAGAAACTGAACCAGTTCATTCTGGTTCAGTTTTATATCGTTGTTCTTCATATTTTAATATTTGTAATTAAACAAGCCCGCAAAATTATATAATAAACTTTGTTTTATTATGACAAATATTTCTTTTCAGTGTATACAATAAAAAAGCTGCCTCAACTGAGACAGCCCTTTTAACTAACCAACTATATGCAAAAATTATTATAATGTTATACCCAATACAAAATCAATACTTTCAGCCTGAGGATTTATATATACAGTGCCTTTGAGAGGTATTATAAATTCTGGCGATATTTTAATGTTACGCACCGATGACAGACCCAGGTTACAAACCGCAAACCCGTTCACCTTACCATAGCCAGCTCCATAATATCCATTCGACGGAGTCACTCCTAAAAATATATTACAGCTCTTAAATGCCCATCCAAGTTCAATATAAGTTGAATAGTTCTGTTTCGTTGAGAACTCTTCTGTATTATTATCCCATTTCTTATCATCACCATAAATCATTGTGTTTACCGATATACTCAGTGGAAATTTCTCTGTTCCAGACCAGTTCAGGTTGGCTTCAATAATATGATCAGTTGTTGAATTTTTATAATCAAAATAGGAAGGGTCTGAAAATTCCAGTCATAATCTGTAATTCCGATTTTAAATGATTTTATGGTATAGGCCACATAAGGGTCAATTTCCTTGTATGTTCCGCGAAAATCAGTCGAACCCCATATCCCAAGTTCTAATCCGCCTGCCACAATTGCCATTGTTGGCTGAATATTTGGATTTTTACTGGCGACTGTACCTCGCCATATATAGGTACTGACGAGATCGGCAGTAACTTTAAAAGAGATGGTCGGATTATTTGCCTGTATCCCGGTAGTGCTGTCCTGACAAAATACTGAACTACAGAATATTAATAAAATAGAAGAGAGAGATAATAGTTTTGTTTTCATAGGTATTTTGGGTTTCATGATTGATTGCTTTTAATCCGCAAATTTGCCTGCCAGAAAAAAATTTAGATTCAGACTACAGCCAGGGAGCAAATTATAGTGGGAAATAATTATCGCTCCCGACTGCCAGTCAGAAAATCTTATCTCGATAATCGAATTTTGTTTTTATCCATTTTGGTTCCCGAATAGCCATCAATGCCCATTTCAGGAAGATCGAGGCCTTCAAGTTCTGATTTTGCCGATACCCTGTTGCCAATAATCATATCTATCACTTTAAAAACAGCATAAGAAATCAGACCGACATATATCAGGTTTGCCAGGCACCAATAATTTCTGCAATGAGCTGACTGCCGTCACCAGACAATAACCCCTTTACTGTACCTGCAACGCCATTCCAGCCTTCACCATAAGTACCATCGGCAAATAAACCAAGTGAGATGACACCCCAGGAACCATTTACACCGTGGACTTAAATTGCTCCCACAGGATCATCACTTTCTGCTTTCGTTTAAGAAAAATGTTGATTCAACTACAAGTATACCCGCCATCAATCCAATCAGCGCTGACTGCCAACAGTTACAAATGCGCAGGGTGCTGTAATTGCAACCAGCCCTGCCAGCAAACCATTGCAGAT
>CAVVGP010000207.1:0-32797 GCA_963747625.1 uncultured Bacteroidales bacterium
CAACGCCATGGTCCTGCCGTCTCTCTCAGAACTGCGCCGCGCCCCACGTGACGAAAAGGCCCTGAAGCGCTGGAGCCGCAACAATCTCATCGTGCAATGCCTGTGTGCCGCCGTGGGATTGATGGGTTTCGCCATGCAATTGCTAGGTGCCGCCACACCCATTTCGTTGACCCTCTACGTCATCGCGATCACATATCTTTTCCTCTGCGGCCAGCCAAGCCCTAGCTCTCCTTGGCACGCTTGAATTTAGAATGTTGCCTGCTCAGATATTCGATCTCAGGAGAACACCATGCGCGAAGTCATCTCCACTCAAAATGCCCCGCTGGCCATTGGCCCTTACTCCCAAGCCATCAAGGCCAATGGATTCGTCTTTGTCAGCGGCCAGATTCCGTTGAACCCCGCCACGCAGCAACTCGTTGAAGGCGGAGTCGCCGTGCAAACCGAGCAGGTACTGAGCAATCTGGAAGCAATCCTGACTGCCGCCGGAAGCGGTCTCGACAAGCTGTCCGCACCGGCGTCTACCTCAAGGACATGGGCGAGTTTGCCGCAATGAACGAAGTCTACGAGCGCTTCTTCCCCAACAATGCTCCCGCTCGCTCCACTGTCGAAGTGGCGCGTCTGCCCAAGGATGTTCGCGTCGAGATCGACCTTATCGCCTTGGTTGGCTAGAGATTTCATCGCTCAATTGGAACCGCCGCCCACCTCCCGCCGTATCTACCAGCGAATGAGTTGCGGAGGTACCAACATGTTCGGCAAACTGATTTCAGCGGCGTTGATGACCACCTGCCTTGCGGGTCACCGGATGCAGTGTGCAGCAGAGCGGCAACGACAGCAACGCGGACGTAAAGATCAAGACTCCCCTTGGCGGCATGAAGGTCAAGACCAATGATGCCGTCATTGTCGCCAACCTCGGGATTCCCAGCTACCCGGGCGCAACCATCATCAAGCAGGACAAAGACAACGGTGCCGCTGACATCGACATGACGGTCGGAGACTTTCACCTTCGCGTGAAGGCCGTCAGCTATCACACCTCCGATTCTCCGGACAAGGTGCTTGCCTTCTATCGCAAGGGACTCGCCCGTTATGGCGATGTGCTCGAGTGCAAGGGAAAGGTCGCCGTCGGTAAGCCCACCAAAACAAGCGACGGCCTCACCTGCGAGGAGAGCGGCGACGAACACGTCTCAGGCAACGAGATTTCCGGGAACGCTGATATTGAGCTAAAAGCTGGCGGAAAGATCCACCAGCACATTGTCGCCGTAGAGAAGCAATCCGACGGCACAAAGTTCGGCCTAATCGAACTCGATCTCCCCAAGGGAGACAAGAGCGAAAGCAACTAAGCTTCGTGCCACCTTGCGGCCCACGCTAAGACGGCCCCAAACGGCTGCCGTTGGGCTTTGCCCGGTATTGCTTTGGAATTACCGAGTGGAGAGTGGAGCAAGAGACAAGCTGTTTCGAAATCACTCCAGTTATTTGGAGCTGAATCCGCTTCGTTGTCAAGATCGACGTGCCTCGAAACGATCGAGTCGAAGTAACTTCCGACCCCATCTGTGATCTCAATATAGAGCGCATTGGCTTCTGTGTTGAGATCCTCGAGCTGAGGTTGAGACTCTGACAGTCTCGACAGCTTAATCTTCGGGTCCAGGCGCAGTCGCAACGCAAAAAGCTCCGCCTTGTTTCGATGTACTTTCGGACAGCTCTCGATCCACCCCATGTTCTGCCCGACTAGCTGCTCAACTGTTCGAGTATCGGCACCAGGGTCAGTTCCCCGTTCGCTTGTAAGTGCAGTTAGCTCTTCGTAGGACTTCTCGTTCGTATCCGGTCGATCGTACCGGTTTAAGAGCGTATTTGAGTCTTGCAGCACATGTTTAAATCGATGCAGTTTCTGAAATGTCGTGTCGTCGATATAGCCACGGAACTTGTACAGGTCGTCGGTCAATTCTCCGAGCCAAGGCTGGAAATTGTAATGCACGAGCGAGTCATGAATTGTCTTCCACCAACGTTGCTTTGCTGAGCGAGTTGCGAGCCGCATCGGTCGCTGTTCGTAATTCGTTGCGGAGACGGTAGACAATTTCCAGAAGTTGGGGGTATATCTGATTTCTCTTGGACGAGAGTTCTTGTAGCTTTTGCGTTTCGATAGCGATCAGCGCCTCGGCGTACTTACTTTCCTGCAGTCGGGACTCATTCATCCCGTTCCTTAGGTGTTTGCTTTCGAGGTGGAGCTTCTCAATTTCGGCTGCCAGCTTCTTTTGTTCCTCAGTTTGTTTTTCGCGATCAAGACGGAGGCGATGCATCCCCAAGATGAACGCGACCAACGTGGCAAATGTTGGCGCGGCGGCAGTAAGAAGAGCGGTCAGAGCAGCATCCGGCATTTCTGCATCCTTGTCCGCTCCAATTGTACTTCTACGACTGCGAGCACGCCGCCACTATGATCCTGATTCAGTCCAGGAAGCCGCCAATTCTCGGGGGGCGTCTCACTAGGCAACGCTGGGAAGGTCGCCTTTCCTTACACTCCTCCAACTAGAGCCCGTGCCGCCAACTCCCTACGCAACCATTCTACCCTGCGCCACCACGCCACGGCCAGCACGCAGCCGATGCTGATCAGTCCCGCGCTCAGCCCGAACCACAGTCCCCGCACTCCCCAGCCGCGTCCAAAGCAGAGCCAGGCGCCCAGAGGAGCCCAATCAGCCACCAGCCCACGAAGTCCGTGATCATCGCAATGCGCGTGTTGCCGGAGCCGCGCAACGCGCCAATGGCCGTCACCTGCACGCCATCAAAAAACTGAAACACCGCCGCAATCGCCAGCAGCGAAACGCCCACCTTAGCCACCTCCGGGTCGTAGGTAAAGATGTGCACAATCGGCAGCGGCATCGTCCACAGCACGATGGCCGAGCAGCTCATGAAGCGGCGCTCAGAGCCAGCCGCTCCAGCCACTCACGTTGGCCGCTTCGGCGTCGCGGCGGCCGATCCGTTGCCCACCCGCACCGAAGTAGCCTGCGCCACGCCAAGCGGCACCATGAAGGTCAGCGAAGCCATGATCAGCGCAATCTGGTGTCCTGAGACGGCCACCGCGCCCAGCCGTCCCGCCACCAGCGTGCTCGCCGAAAACACACCTACCTCCAGCGCGATCTGCGCCGCCGCCGGAGCGCCCCGCCGCACGATCGTCAGCGATCCGGTCGAAATAAAGCCGCCCGCATAGCTGCAGCACTGCCAGTGCTCGCGCCGGTTCCACCAGGCCATGTAGCCCAACAGCACGCACACCATGTAGCCGCGCGCCAGCGCCGTGGAGATTCCCGAGCCGGTCGCACCCAGCGCGGGCGCCCGAAGTGCCCGTAAATCAGCGCGTAATTGCCCGCCAGGTTGATCAGGTTGGCTGACACCATGGCGAAGGCCACCACCTTCACCCGGTGCGTCCCCTGCAGAAATACCCGCATCGCCACAAAGCCCATCTGCGCCGGCAGTCCGCAGGCCATCGCGTAGAGGAACGGAGTGGCCTGCCGCACGATCTCCGGCGCAATGCCCATCGGCGCCAGCAGCCAGCCGCTGACGGCCACCAGCAGCGCGCACACCAGGCCCAGCGGCAGCGCCAGTTGCGCGCCCGCCCACAGCGTGCGGAAGCACTCCTCGATGCGTCCCGCGCCAAAGTCCTGCGAAACCATCGAGTCGGTGCCCATCAGCATCCCTTCGCAAACAATGGCGAAGACCATGAACACCGCCGAGCCCAGGCTGACCGCGGCCAGCGCCGTCGGTCCCACCCGCCCAATCATGGCGATGTCCACAAAGTTCATGGACATCCACCCCACCTCGCCCATCACGATGGGCACCGCCAGGCGCAGCAGGGGAGGCATCTCGCGACGGATCTGCTCGGCTGATATCGGCCAGGCGATTCGCAGGGGGGCATTGCATCGCTGGTTCTGTTCCGCCGCTTTCTGCGTTCCATGATGCGGGCGCAGCAAAAGGCCCCCGCGGCGGCGGAGGCCTGTGTGTACTTCTCCCGGCCTGCGGCACAGCGGCCCCCACCACGCGGCGTGCACTCTGCTCAGCCCAAGCATCTGCGCGGTCTAGCCGCGGGGTTAACCCTGGCTTAACCCTTGGTAACTTTGCCGCTGCGCAAACAGCCCGAGCAAACGCGAACTTTCTTCGTGTTCGTCGTGCCCGCAACCTTGGCCTTCACCGGATGCAGGTTCACGTTCCAGCGGCGGCGGGTCTTGTTGTTGGCGTGCGAAACGTTATTGCCGAACTGCGGACCTTTGCCGCAAACTGAACAAACCTGTGACATGACTAACTCCAAAATTGTGGAACCGCTTGGGCTTTCGACCGCTGCACTGAGTATCCATCGGACCGAGCAACTGGGATGCAGCTTGGCTGCATACCCAGGAAAGAAACGCGCGGAACCTGAAATGAACAAAAGAGGCTGGTCGCCAAAATATGATTCTACAGGAGGCTGTGGATTTCAGCAACCCGGCGTGCGAACCGGACTGCCCAAACGCACCTCGGAAACCAGCCATCGCCCGAGCACAAACAGCTCCGACAACGACAAACAACGTCCCAAAAATTATCTTGTTGTGCCGGGCCAGCCAAAGCGGCAGATAGATGTCAAAGTTATCCGTCGCGCTCCTCCGTGTAACGGCCTGCCAAATCGGTCAACGGGCAACGGCCCCGGTTCAACGCCAGCACCGCGCACTCAATCAGCACCAGCCCGTCAGAACGCCCGCCCATGAGAATTGCGATAGGGCTCCAGTAACGGGAATGGCCACGATGCATCCGGCAAAAACCGACCAAATTGCCGTATGCAGCAGTTTAATGGCGACAAGATGTATGGATAATTGTTACGGATTGAACTCTCACGCAAAGAGCACTGCCGGAAGCGGTCATCTCTCTCCTTCATTAAATGGACTACACTATCACAGAGCGCAGCCCAGCCCGCCTCCATCAAGGTCCACAAAACCAGCGGCACCACCATGGAAATCGTCTGGAAGGACGGCCACCAGAGCACCTACACCTTCCAGTACCTGCGCGACGCCTGTCCCTGCGCCCTCTGCAACGACGAGCGCGAAAAGAGCCATCGCCAGCCCGACGAGCCCGCCTCGCCCGCCGCCGCCGGACCGCTGCAGATGTTCAAGCCGCACTGCGCCCCACCGAAGTCGCCCAGGGGGCAACTACGCCATCCGCTTCACCTGGAACGACGGCCACGAGCACGGAATCTACTCCTGGGACTACCTCCGCGAGTGGTGTCCCTGCAGTCTGCCGCGACATCCGTCACTCCACCGACGGGCTGAAGCACGACATCGAGAACCATCTCCCGCGCGAACGATAGTGCTCTTACGCGTAGAAAGTTAACTCGACAGCAGAGTTCTCTCAGGAATATAAGGTTTCCATCAGGAGAGAACGATGCGGAAGCTCATTCTGGCTGTCGTCTGTCTGCTTGTGTATTGCGGAGCGCTCCTTCATGCGCAGGAAACACCATCGATCCCCGTGCCCGTCGTCGCGGCAAAGGGAACGGTAACTGGCCACATCTTCTGCGCCGACACAGGTCTTCCAGCCCGCTTTGCCATGGTCACACTCCAGCCAGAAAAAGAACCGACACGCCAAAGATCGATTCCAAGAAGCCCGACTTCGAGGCTATCCTCAAAAAAGTAATGGGAGGGCGGCGGCCCTTCTGCCCTTACCGACATGGACGGAGCTTTCCTCATGGAGAGTGTTCCCGCCGGAGTCTACTACCTCATCCCTCAACTCGCCGGATACCTCTCTCCCCTAGCCGTGGTCTCCAGCGACGAGATGTTGAAACCCACTCCCGAAACCCGCAAGCTCATTCAGAGCCACGCTCAAAGAGTGACCGTCGAAGCCGGACACTCCCACAACGTGGACGTACGAATCGAGCGCGGTGCCTCCATCAGCGGCGAAATCCTCTACGACGACGGCTCTCCCGCTCCCAACGTACTCGCCCAGCTATTCAAAAAGCAGAAGGACGAGACCTGGAAGTGATTCAGTCAGTTTTGCTGGGATTAATTTCGTCATCGGAAGCACGGACGATCACGGTCATTTCCGCATCTCCGGCCTGCCGGCCGGTGAATACGGATTTATGGCTGAACTACCAGTTTTACAGGTGGCCATGACGGGTGGCAGCCGGTGTCGGTCGCCATGAGGATGCACCCTGGCGACGCGCTCCAAGTCTTCTACGGAAACGTCTTCCGCCAGAAAGAGATGAAGGGCTTCAGCGTCAGCGAAGGGGAAGAGTTTTCCGGAGCCGACCTCACATTCCCCGTTAATGGACTCTTCAAAATCGCAGGAACTGTCGTAGCCAAGCGCGACGCCCATGCCGTCAACACAGGATCCATTGAATTGCAGGACCCGACCGACAAAACCAAGCTGCGCTCTGTAACCGTCTCCAATGACGGAACGTTCTCTCTCCAAAACATACCCGCTGGAGAGTACCTACTGCATGTAACCGGAGCAGGGGATTTCGACCTCGACGCCAAGCCCGAGATAATAAAGCAAGAAATAATTGCAAAGTTTAAAAGGGCCAATTCTGAATATTCTTTTAAGAGTCGGTCTCGTCAGTCACATAGTCAGAATAAATCATATGATTTTGTACTCTTGATCAATTTTATTTTACCTTTAATTGTTATTAAAAAATTCAAAACGATGTTTAATAAATTAAAATTCCTGGCATTTTTTCTGATGGTTGTACTGATTCTTTCGTGTAATCATAAGCCAAAGGTCAAAGAGTTAATAAAAATACCTGAAAGCACAACGGTAACTCCCATTAATACTATTACAGATGATCTGGTCTCATTCATTTCGGGAATACCTAATAATAAAAGTGATTGTTTTTCAAAGCTAAAATCGGATTCAAAATGGAATAAATATTCAAGAGAACTTGATGATATGTTTTCACATGCTTACTCTTTTCGCATTAAAAAAATGAAGGAATGGGCAGATAGTGAGTTAATTAAAAATCAAAGTATAACAACCGTATTTTATCCATTTTCAGGTCCTGATTTTTTAAATGCAGATATCTTTTATCCCAATGCTGACCAATATATTATGATTGGCATGGAGCCTATAGGATATTTACCTGATATCTGTAACATGTCTCCCGGTTCAGTAACCAGTTATTTGAATACTGTTAATAACTCATTGAAAGATATCTTCAAACGCAGCTATTTTATTACATCCAGAATGAATAGTGACCTCAGTAAAAATAAAGTAAATGGCACGGTTCCACTATTGTCACTTTTCATTAAACGAACAGGTCATCAGATAGTTTCTATTCAAAGGATAGGTGTAGATTCCCTGGGTGAGTGGCAAATTATTGATAGTGTAAAAAATAAAAAGAATATTGTTCCAGGAATTAAGATAGATTTTCTTTCAAAATCAAATGGAAAAATGCAGTCGGTATTTTATTTCCGAACTGATATATCAGATAAGGGACTGGCAAAAAACAAGGGTTTCAAAATTTACATGTCAAAATTGCCACAATCTTATACATACTTAAAAGCAGCTTCGTATCTAATGCATTCTGATAATTTTAAAATAATCCGTACTGTAATATTCGATTTAAGTTCAACCATTCTGCAAGATGATTCCGGAATCGCTTACAAGTATTTCGATAAATTGAAATGGAACATAAAGTTGTATGGAAAGTATTCAAAACCAAAAGGTGAATTCTCGTATATCAGAGAACCTGATTTGGAGAAAGCATATAAATCATCTATACACAGACCATTGCCATACTCTCTGGGATATAACTGGGGAACTGATCATACCAGCCTTCTATATGCTGTAAAAAAATAAGAATATGAAGTGCCGGATTAAGTTTCGTTTATTAAATTACTGGAAGATCCGTTCCTCTTTTTAAAAATATAATAAGCCGGAATTCCTGCAAGAACTGTGAATGCAGCTATTGAAGATTCGATAGGACGATCAGCATAAGATAGCCCGAGAATGAGTAATCCAGTCAGAATATAAAAAACCTGAGGAACAGGATAGCCAGGCATTCTGATAGCATCGGGATTATTTCTTCTGAGTTTTATTACACCAATAACTGTTAATATCGGGAATACACCCAGTGCAAATCCCATATAGGTAAGAACCTGTTCAAATGTCCCCGAGATTACCATTACCGCAGCAATTATGCCCTGGAGAAGAATTGAATTGGATGGGACTTTAAATTTTTCGTGGATTCTGCCAGCTGATTTGAAAAACAGTCCGTCTTTAGCCATAGAATAATAGACCCTTGGTCCAATTATTATAAAAGCACTAAGGGAGGAAAAAAGAGCAAATGCTATAAGGAGGGAAGAAAGTATATCCGCTGATCTTCCGAAAAGATTGCCCATGGCAAGACCTCCTACAGAAATTACACCTTTCATTGCCTCCGGGTTAATCCCATAAACATACAACATGTTGATCCCCAGGTACAGTAATATCACAATGCCTGTGCCATAAAGGAGTGACCTTGGAAGTAATTTTGAAGGATTCTTTATTTCAGCGCCAAGATATGTTGAAGCATTCCAACCGCTGTATGCAAACATAATCCACATCAGCGAAAGTCCTATGGTCTTCCATCCGGCTATACCCGGAGCTATATTACCACCTTTAATGAAGTTACTCATATCTCCTTTCCCGTAAGTGAATCCCACAATCAGGAGGGTCATTATAAGAGCTACCTTAAGAATGGTAAGGACATTTTGAATTTTTGCTCCATATTTAATCCCGCGATAATGTATAAAAGTGAATATCAATATGATACTTACTGCAAGTAATTTCCTGGTCAATGCAGCATTAATTATTCCTGCATCAACATGCCCTACAGATGAACCAGATACTGACCTGCAGAAATATTCGCTGAATCCGATGGCTGAAGCTGCAATAGGAGCTGAAAACCCGACAATGAAGGATACCCAGCCGCTTAAAAATCCCAACAGAGGGTTGTAAAGCTTCGAAAGAAACAGATATTCTCCTCCTGAACCAGGCATTGCTGCCCCTAGTTCTCCATAGGAAAGAGCACCACAGACTGCAATGATTCCACCCACTGCCCATAATATCATCATCAGGATCGGATTATGCAAGCCTGCCAAAAGCAGTCCTGAAGTGGTAAATATCCCGGCACCGACCATATTGGCTACAACAATATTTGTGGCAGGGAAGAGCCCGAGTTGCCTTTTTAGTTTTTCGTTTTTAATAGTTATATCCATCTATCAATTATGTTATACATTATAAATGCGCTACCACGTGAATGGCTTGATTTGGTCCCACTGTTTTACAGACCCTGTTAAATCACAGGTAACCATCTGACCTATAACTTATTTCCTTCTATAACCACCACTAACAGCCGTCAAGTGGTCAGGTTTATTGTGAACTGTAAAACAATCATCTGCTTTTATTTTTGTGATCAGATCAAAAAACCGTCTGCAGACATTTTAAATTTATCGGAGGCAAGATAATTATCATTATGATGCAATCCTGCTCAAACAAATAGTTATTTTTAAAAAAAATTCAAGGTAAAGAAGGTAAGCTGTTATGTTTCCTTACAAAAAATGATCTTAATTCAAATTACGTCACATGAAAAGATTCTATTTACCATCATTGATTGCTGCATTCTTTTTTACCTGCATAAACTGGTTACAGGCACAACCCGCTCTGACACAACAGAAAAATGTTTGCCTCGATAACACCGAACAATTTTCCATTAAGTCGAAATATGTAACAGATGAAAATTATATAATTCAAATAGGCTTACCAACCGGCTATTACCATTCTGATAAATCTTACCCTGTCCTTTATGTACTGGATGGAGATAAATCATTCGGAATGACAAAGGAAATATCAGACTGGTTGATTTGGAGTAATGAAATCAGGGATATTATTATTGTAGGAATAAGCTATGGAAAAGGAACAAATATATGGTGGAAAAAAGGGCAAGAGACTTTACACCATTTAAAGATACTGTATATTATTATTACGCAAATGCAGGGGGAGCAGACAAATTTCTCAGCTTTATTAAAAATGAACTGTTCCCGGTTGTTAATAAAAACTATCGGACTAATCAGGATTCAACTGCAATAATGGGGTTATCTTTTGGGGCATTACTAAGCTCATATGCTCTGTTTACACAACCCGATATGTTTAAAGGTTACATAATTATATCTCCTTCATTGTTTTGGAATGGCAACAGCATCTTAAAAACAGAAGCTGAATATTTCGGTAAACACAAGGAACTGAATAAAATTGTCTATATGGCTTATGGCTCTCTGGATAATAACGACTGGGTTATCAATCCCACCAATGAACTTATCCAGATTTTGCAGATGCGCAAGTATGATGGTCTTAAATTTATTACACAAGTTTATAAAGGAGAAACACATATTTCTGTTTATCCGGTTGCTTTAACGCATGGATTGAAGGCCGTATTTAATCGTTAAATGAATCTATTGTAACATAATTAACCTGATTCTGGATCAGAAGAACCCAAAGAGACAGCAAAAAGAGTAAGTGTATGAGTGTGAGCAAGAGCAAAAGAGAACACCCTCATTCAGTTTTACAGCAACAGATTGTGGCCGAGTTCGAGATCCTCTTAACTTTATTATATTCTCAACCTTAACCTTAACCTCAACCTTAAAAGTCGGCGCAACGTTTTGAGAAAAACCCGGTATTAAAAAAGTATTGAATTTAAAAAGAAATAATATACAGTTAAAAATCAATGATATCTGAGTGAAAATGATTAAAAAGGCAAATCCTAAATTTTGCTGAAAACATCAGAGAAACCGTCTGTATTTATTTTGAAATTATATAATGTCGAAGCGGCATCAGTTATTTCCACATTGATAATCCCGGTACTCTGAAGCATGAAGATCCTAAACTGACTATAATCATTGTTATTATTCTCTATCATTATTCCACCCGTTTTGTTCCAACCCCTGCTTGAGGTCAACTGCAACTCCTTCCCCTCTGAGTTTTTCATTGATATCCGCACCGGACCATTGAATTTCTCCATTGGGTTTGTTTTTTGAGATTCATGCAGAAATATCCCGGCATTTATTTTGTCGACAAGCAATTCGGCATATAGATAACCATTGGTACTTTCACTGTTTGAAAAGGTACCGTCGGTAACATACCTGACATATTTCTTTTTGTCATTATCACCCGGCTTGGGAGCAAATGAATTGATAGTCCAGGGATTAACAGCAGGTACTGTTGTAATTTTCTTATATTTTGCAGAAGAACCTGTCTTTGAAGATTTATCTGAAGGAGCCGGTTTATTATTACATCCTGCTGTAAAAATAAATAAAATGAGAAAAGATACACTCTTCAATATTACATAAGATATGTTCCGTGATTCCATCGGTTTTAATGACAAAATGTTAATGTTTCTGTAATAAGTTCCGTTAAAAACGTTGTCAATATAGGCATATTTATCTATTCTGCCTGCGATATTTAATAAAAGGAATTTTTATCTCATCCCAAAACAGGATACCCTTTTATTAATCAACTTAAAATGGTTTGATCATGTAAAGAGGACAAGAATCTGTCTGCAAAATATGGTCAGGATTCTTTTAACTATAGTATCAATCTTCTGCTAAACTCACCAATAGAATTGGGATCACAATAAGTGAGGGAGATTATTGGTATAAAGACAATGACATAAGTATATAAAAATCCGCCTGCCCAATAATGAGCTCAGATGATAGGCTTATAACTTAAAGTAATCAATTTGAAAAGTTATCGATTTTTATATTTCTGAAAAGAAGATCTTAGTTTCTTAACAATACCCAATATAAAAGATTTAACTACTTACAATTTCACAAAGGTCTATGTCTCAAAATGAAAAACCGTGTTAAAATTCATTGATAAAAATGATATCTTAACTTTCCCTGTTACTTATTTTTTGAAGATTGCTGCTTAACCTCTTTTTGATGATCCATTTTGATAAATTTCCAATCTTTATCATAAACAAGAGTCTCCCTGATAGTATCTTTTACGATAGCCACATGATAAGTAAGAATGTTATTTTTTTCAACACTCTGAGCTTTTTGAATAGTAAAACCAGCATATTCTTTAACAATCTTGTCTGTTATAGTTTTCTGAAGATCAACTACCTTAATGGTGGTTTTGACAGACTTAGCCGTTGTTGTCGTATTTTGGGTTGCCTGAGCATTAACAACCAGTACTGCCAGCATTAATAGAGTAATGAAGAGTAATTTTTTCATAGTTAATGAATTATATTTTTTAAAAGAATAAAGTTATGAAAGACTATAGCATTATTCAAAAAAAATCTTCCGCCCATGATTAACGCAAATGGATGTGAAAAAGCAAAAAGAAAACAACCAGCGCTTTTAGAAGCTAGTTAAATATCTTTTAGACACGGAACAGAATTGTCATAAGTAAGATCCGGATCCGATCTTGAAACTCCACATCTGATCCAAACCTTATCTGATTGGCTGGAGATGGGTTGGATCCAAATGCAACCGGAGAAGTGAACGCCCGCACATGGTAAATGGTACCGGGAATTAGATCATCCCATTGATAATTAGGACCAGTTGTGACTTCAATGCCCCATCCTCCTCCTCCAACATTCAATGAAATGCAGGAATAAATAATTTAGGGGGAAATAAGAAAAGCAAAAATCGAGAATATGTTTCTAATCAATGCTTTAATGCCAAAATTTATTTATATCATTTTAATCTCTTCATAGGAATTGAATTCAATAGTCAGGCCGTTTTTTATATCTGCAATATAATGAACAAGTTACGTTTAATTAAGGATTGAATATGAACTTTTATTGTAGCATTTTGATACACTGAATTGATTTAGAATGCTACATTTATTATCTTTACTTATGTTTGCTTATTAGTAGTTAATAATCATTCAGATATCTTTAATGAAATCAGACAAATCTGGTAACATATTGATCGTTGACGATGATAATGATGTTTTATACACGGCAAAACTTGTTTTGAGAGGGCTTTTTGAAAAAGTTGATACGCTTGATTCTCCTTCCTTAATACCTCAATATCTTAACAAATGCAAATATGAAGTAATATTGCTGGACATGAATTTCACCCGTGGTGATACTACCGGGAAAGAAGGACTTGAATGGCTTGACAAAATACGCCTGATAGATCCTGATGCTTGTGTATTGACGACTACTGCATATGGTGAAATCAATCTTGCTGTACTGGCAATGAAGAAAGGAGCGGTCGATTTTATAATAAAACCATGGAATAAAGTTCAGCTTATCACTTCAGTTAAGAATGTTCTTCAATTGAAAAATGAGCAGGAGGGTAATAACAAGTCAGAAAGCAACCTCTTTAGAGGAAATCATTCCCAAAAAATAAAATATCCTGAAATAATAAGCTGTTCACCTATAATGGCACAAATCCTTGAAACCATAAAAATGGTTGCCCCTACTGAGGCCAACGTTTTAATCATGGGGGAGAACGGAACCGGCAAGGAACTTGCAGCGCGGCTGCTTCACTGTGAATCTCTAAGAAAGCAAAATGCATTCGTCCATGTTGATCTGGGTGCTATTCCTGAGACTCTTTTTGAAGCTGAATTATTCGGCCATAAACGTGGTGCTTTCACAGATGCAAAAGAAGACAGAGCCGGAAGGTTTGAAGCTGCTTCAGGCGGGACATTATTCCTTGATGAGATCGGGAATCTGAGCCATCCTCTGCAGGCTAAGATCCTCACTGCAATTCAAAACAGGGAAGTGATCAGAATAGGCAGCAATCATTCTATACCCGTAAATGTCAGGTTAATTTCAGCTACCAATATGCCGGTTTACGAAATGGCTGATTCATTCGAGTTTCGACAAGATTTGCTTTATCGCATTAATACAATTGAGATAATTTTACCTGCTTTAAGAGAAAGGAGAGAAGATATAGATCTTATTGCAGATTATTACCTGAAGCTTTTTTCAGAGCAGTATGGCAAACAAGTAATAAATATAAGAGAAGATGCAGTACAGAAGCTTAAAGAATATAATTGGCCAGGCAATATAAGGGAACTGGCTCATGCAATAGAAAGAGCAGTTATTCTCTCCAAAAGGGAAACTCTTACACCTGAGGACTTCATTCTGAAAATAAAATACACACAAAATAAATTTGTTCCTGAACCTGTAATTATCGTTGAAGATTATGAAAAAAAAGCTATTGGCGGAGCTATAAGCAAATATAATGGGAACCTTTCCAAAGCAGCAAAGGAACTGGGTATAGCCAGAAGTACCCTGTACAGAAAAATTTCACATTTCGGAATAGAGAATTTATGAGCAAAGCCTGTTCACAAGTGCAGTGAAAAATATTTCGATAATAAATTACAGACGATAAAAATATAAAGCAACAAGAAAAATGCAAAACATCTGGAAATATATTTCTTATCTTGGAATTAACGAAGCAGATACACAATTAAGCCGAAGAACTATCATTCTGACCAATCAGCTCAATTTTGTAATGCTTATCTCCATGTTTTTACTGCTTCTGACAACCATAGTCACACAAGGACTTATTCACATGGTTCTGTCAATAGGAACACTTCGTGTGGCTTTGACCCTGATCCTCAGCTTTCTGAACCTTGTAATTGCCCGGTATGGTCATACTAATTTCAGCAGGCTTTCACTTATTTTTCTCCCTTCAGTTGTTTTCCTGCTCGGTCCTACAATGATAGGTTATGTAGAAGAAGAAGCGTTTACCTATTATCCTTATGTAGTTATTGGTATATCAATTATCCCGCAAATGCTGGTACATCCACGTAAAGAAAAGTTTCTCTTCTGGTTTTCTCTGTCATATCTTTTCCTTTTGACCGTATTCATTGACAGGATCATGGTTTATTTTGGAAAACCCTGGTTGGTGGAGCCCACAATGAGCAGCTATCCTATTGTCGACAGAATAAATACTATATCTATCTATCCTTTTTACAAAATTGCACAAATTGGTATTTTCCTCTTTATCAACGCGAACATATATTACCTGCGATTACTTAATTTCCATTATGAGGAGGAGTTGAACACGAAGAACAACGAACTTGATGTACAGAATAGGGAATTGAAAAATCAAAAAGATGAAATAGAAAGGCAAAAAGATGAATTAATAAGCAAGGAGATAAGTACCTGGCAGAAACTGGTTAATATTATTTCTCACGAAATAGTGAACTCAGCTATCCCAATAACAAACCTCGCAGGGATGACTAGTCAGATGCTTGAGGACGAATCGGGTGCAGTTCTGAAACCTAAAAAAATCGGGAATGAAGTAACCGAAGATATCCATCACAGCTTAAAAATAATTGAATCCCGCACTCAGGCCCTGATTAATTTTGTGAAGGCCACCAAGAGCCTTACTCAGATTCCGAGACCAAATATCAGAAAAATCCTCCTCAGGGAACTTTTCGATCGGATTGAAATTCTTTATCAGGCTAAATTTAAGGAAATGGGGTTGCATTTTGAGAAACAATTTATTCCCTCTGATCTTTCTATCGAAGCCGACCTGGAACTGATTGAGCAGGTAATCATAAACCTGATTCAAAATGCTTTGGACGCGATGCAGAATATTTCAGATCCAATATTGTCATTAATGGCTTTAAAAAATGAATCAGGCCATGTTCAGATAACTATTTCTGATAATGGTACGGGTATAAGCGATGAGATACTTGAACAGATATTCTTACCCTTTTATTCCACCAAAACCAAAAACTCCGGAATTGGTTTAAGCTTGTCGAAACAGATATTGATGATGCATCATGCCAGATTGGAAGTTGTCACCGGCCTTAAGAAAGGAGCAACGTTTTTAATGATATTTTAATTGAGAACCTTTAAAATATCTATATCGGTTTATGTTGAAAATTTTTACTTATAGTTAGCTTTACCAACAAATAAAAATACCTCGCACGTAAAGGCTTTAGACCACAAGTGCAGGACTAAAATCATTATGCTACTTGTACATTAAAAAGACAATTTGATTTAAGATCACTGATTTATTTATATCCATCCAAGAGGTTTGCCAGAGAACAGGTTTTTATGATGTTTTTAAGTCAAATGAAATTGACTTAGGTTTTTTTATTGTTGTAGTTTCAATTTATTGCAGATATTAATGTTTAGTTATAAAAAGTACCGATACTGCTATCTGCTAGTTTGGTTTGAATTCAGCAAATGCCATAAAGTCTGCAATTGAGGTTGATCCTGATGAGTAATGGAATAAATGATTCCGTTTGATCTTCGCCTTTAAACCAGGAACGAGTAAAGTACACTCACCTGCTTTAATCATCTCAATCTCACAAAATAGTTTCAGGTTAATGAGAGTTTTAGCAATGACTTCATCGAATGCGCAGGGAATTGATGTCTCCCTCTGTCAGATAAGGTTTGTCAGTTGTTTTTGAAATTAAAATCTCCACACTGCGCTGAAGATTTAAAAAGTTAAATGGTCTTACATCTACCGCTATTCGTTTTTCCAAACCAGTAATTGTTACCATGTTGTAGTACATTTAAGCAAATCATAGCAGTGGGATTTCCCCGACAGGTTGGTATGTATGGCTATGAGTATCTGTCTGGCCAACTAGGCTCAGACTGTCAGGCTTTTACAAATAAGTGTAGTATTCTGCATCACTATATTGTAGCAGAACGCTACAATAATGATTCTATTTAATTCCAAAACCCACTATAAATAACTGTTTTCCTTATAATTATAATGTTTGGCCTGATTATTGATTTTATCCTCCGGGTCTAAGAGTTAAAAGTAAATACGGAAAAACTCAAGCACACACGAACTTTATAATTATAATGCCATGAAAAAGAATATTGCTATCAAGAAAAGTTTATCATTTATTTTCTTGATCACTCTCAGCAATATAATGGTTGCCAGGCAAGATTATGTGGATGTAATTTACCTGAAGAACGGAACAAGTATTCATGGAAAGATAATTGAGAAAGTTAAAGATAAATTCATTGAGATTCAATCTGTTGATAAAATATTGTTCTATTTTAAAATGGATGAGATTGAAAAAACAGCAAAAGAGACCTTCTGAAGATGAGAATAGTGTTACTGATTTAACTACTAATTCCGCCTTAAAAAGAAAAGGATACATTGGTTTATCAATTGGTCCGTCAATTCCTTTAAGTGGTTATAATTGCCAGACAAAAACAGGTATTCAGATAACCCTGGCAGATTTTGGATATTTATTCACTGAAAATTTTGGAGTCACAACTATATTATGTGGAGCAGCAAATCCTACTGCAGGGAATTATACCAATTGGAATTACAGTTATGTCAATTGTATGGCAGGTTCATTGTTTTCATTGCCAATTTCAGAAAAATTCTTGTGGGATTTAAGGCTGATGATTGGCGCTTCATTTGTAAGTGTTTTTGGGAATCCTGTTTATGTATACGGTTTCGATACCGGATTTCAATATAATGTCAGGGAAAGAATTGCATTTTTATTAAACGCTGGCTATTTAACATCATCAGAGACTACAGGTGGTTTATTGTGGCCTCAATCTATTCACTATAAGACAATATCTTTGGGATTTGGTATAGGATTTAGATTAAAATAAAGTCTGTTTATGATTCCTGGATGACCTGTAAGGAGATATATGAAAATCCATAAAAGTGGAAGGAATGATTAATGAAAAGTTAAGAGAGAGAATAAAACTAAAATTTCAAATTATGAAAACAGGGGAATAAAATTTAAAAAATGAAAATAAGATCCTCGATATAATTTGTTTCCTGCCTTGTTGGTTTGACCTTATATTCTTGTTCAAAGGAAAAAGAGGATGCAATTTGAATCTTTTAACTTATGGAATTAGACAGATTATAAGTACAGATGTGACCTATACTTTTGTGATTACTTATATATTCATTGAGAAAATTCTTATAACTAAATTAAACTGACCAGAGACCTGTTTTAAATTGAAAACTATGAAAAGACATTCCCGGCTTCAGAAGTTTAATTCTGTATTTATGATCGTCATTCCGTTGAATCAAATTTCAGGTTGCAACAGTTATAAAGATGCTTCAAGCACCAGTTTTCCCGCTTCCTGATCCAAGAAGGTTTATTTATAATAACATTATAGCCAGATTATTGGCATTCGGGTTGCTCTTTTTATTAAATTACTTAATTCTAATACTCAATAAAAGCTAATCTAATGAAATCCTTTAATTTAATTAAATTGATTGTTTTGTTTGTGACGCTTGGAACGCTTAATGTGGCTGCACAAACTACAGGCAGGGAAAAAGAACTTATGGAACTCCTATATAACAATGGAGATCCGGTAAAAGCTTTATCACTGGCAGCGAGGGTCGATTCTTTGAACTATAGTGATAGCAACCAATACACACTGCTTATGTTTGCGTCCGCAAGAGGTTATTCAGATGTTTGTAAAGCTCTGGTCGATAAAGGTGCAGATGTCAATCTGCAAACAAAAACCGGAGAAACTGCTCTTATGATGGCTTCAGCGAATGGAAATAATGAAATAGTAAAATTATTACTGATTAAAGGATGCCAGACAGATATGTCGAATAACGATGGAATTACGGCACTTGACGCCGCTACATTAAAGGGGCAAACTGAAACAGCAAAAATATTGATTGAAAATGGTGCCAAACTGAACTTGCAGGATAAAAATGGTATGACACCATTGGTCTTTGCCACTAAATTTGGTAATTATGAAATTGTCAAACTCTTGCTTGATAAGGGAGCTGATTTTGAATTGACAGTAAATAATGGCGTGACTCCTTTAATGGTAGCCTCAGAGGGTGGAAACATAGCCATCGCTTCACTGCTGATTGATAAGGGTGCAAGTATTGATTCACAGGACAAGAGTAATAACTGGTCTGCTTTAACCTATGCTTCATATTACGATAAGATTGAAATTTTGAAAATATTGCTGGGAAAAGGGGCAAATGTCAATCTTCAGGCTAAAGGAGGATTTACACCACTTATGTTAGCTTCACAATTCGGACATACCGATATCGTAAAGACACTTCTGGAAAAAGGAGCAAAACCTGATTTGAAGATTTCAACTGGAGAAACTGCATTGATTTTTGCTTCAGTTCACGGGGAAACAGAAATTGCAAAATTATTGATTGAAAATGGAGCAGATTTAAACATTCAGGCTTCAAACGGGCAAACAGCATTAATCAGTGCATCATATCTTGGAAAAGCTGAAATAGTAAAACTGTTGCTAGATAAAGGAGCAAATACTGAACTCTTATCTAATGAAGGAAAAACAGCATACGATTATGCTAAAAATGATACAATTAAAACCCTGATTAGCAGTTATAAAAAGAAATAATAAACATTAACTCATTATCTTTAATGTCCGGCAATAAGTAAGCCGATTGCCCTTGCTGTCTTTGGCTGGAAAAGATAGACTTCCAAAAGCCTAAATTAAATCTTTGTTGTTTTGTTATGTCTGTTAGCTGAAATATAACCTGGGCAGATGGTCTTTACACTCTATTTTCGCACAAAAGTGTAGCATTTTGAATCAATACATTGAAGCAAAACGCTACAAAAGAACAATCACCTATATCACATTATACTTCTAAATAGCTGTATATCATTTAAATATACTGTTTGGTCCGACGTTTGTATTTCTTTCATGCAAAAGTATCAACCCATTGTATACCAAAAGCCATGAAAGAACAAAATACAATCAGCCTCAATTCAATACAAAAGTCCAGGTTTTTTTTCACATGTTTCTTTTTCGCATGCTGCGCTAAACTGATAGCACAACCAGGTATAAATATTTACGCTGAGCTAGGTCAGAATAATATATCACAGGGATTATATCTTAAATCTGCAGCCATTGGTAGCTATAGGTTTGGAAGTAATGTTTTGAGCACTGGCATTCAGACCAACCTGGATAAAAATGATAAAAATTTATTGTCAGGATACACAATAAATGTTTCAAGGTATCTGACTCTCCAAAGAATGCTTCTGGAATGGGAAGGGTTTTTCACAATGACAGATTTGTCTGAAATTTTGCACGAAACCGACTGGGGTTTTCTAATGAAGATGAGACGCAGTCATTTCGAAATGGAAATTGGTTCAAATTTCAAGACGTATTCTTTTAGTGAACAGGCACGGAAAGAATATAATATTATGAGTGATGCAGTTTCAATTAAAGAGACCTTTAATATTATCTATTCATTCAGGTATAATATCAAACCTTCCGATAATAAGTGGAACTTAGGTTGGGCAATAACCGATATCGATTATTTTCAGTTTAACCAGGAGACTAATCCAATCTTTAAATTAGATGGTTATCTGAGGTTCTCCAATAAAATCAGCATTACCGCTGATCTCTCATATGAATTGGCTGGATTTACTAATCTTGCTTTTGGATCTTTTGGTTTAACCTTTAAAACGGGACTAATATGGAATTTCTAACTAATAAACAGATTTTCATAGCTTTCATTACAGTTTTGATATTGCAAAGCTGCTCAAGAGATGCAGGAGAATTCTCTCTGAATGAAACAGTTGACCAGCGGGTAGAACAGTCACTCGACTGGGACAGTAAAAATCCAAAAGTCGAATTAGAAATAGACTCTGATGAATACACTATCTTCTGCATGAGTGACAGCCACGTGGGACCAACTATCAACCTTGACAGATTTTTCAGGATAGCTAAGAATTCGAATGCTGCAGCAGTGGTAATGGCTGGTGATTTATGTTCAGGCAGAAGAACAGATTATGATGTTCTGGAAAAGCATATACCTTCCAGTGATTCATTGCCCAAGTTCATGGTTGCCGGAAATCACGACCTGCATTTTGCCGGGTGGAATGAGTATTTTAACCGGTTTGGTTCTTCAACCTATTTTTTTTCAGCTAGAACTCCGGAAGGGTCGGATCTTTTTATTTGTCTGGATACTTCTGAAGGAACATTGGGGAAAATTCAGTTCTCCTGGCTGAAAAATGTCCTAAAAAACATGCGTCAGAATTACCGGCGGTGTATTGTTATTACCCATAATAATTTTTTCAGGGTAAAACAGTCAGAAAGTACAAACCCCCTGCCCGAAGAAATATGCGCTCTTGTGGAACTGTTCACAACATATAATGTAGAGATGGTAATAACAGGTCATGATCACAGAAAAGATGACAGGCTCTTTGGAATAACTAGGTATATCGTAATGGATCCACTTGAAGATAAGGCCGATAACGCCGGATACTTTGTTCTTAATATAAAAAAAGGAGAACTAAAATACAGTTTCGAAAATTTTGAATAGAAATTTAGAAACTTAATTCATTACGGGCTCAGGGATTCTAAATTCGTTGCACCTTGAACATAGTTAAATTTCTACAAACATCATAAAATCATTGACCTTATCACGACTCACAACAAAAAGCTCGAATTTCTCTTTGTTTTTCAGTGTATGGGGTAAGCAGCTTTAAGAACAAAATTATTATGATGAAATAATATTGACTTTGCCTTCGCTTAAAAATGTATCTTAAATAAGCTTATTGCAAAACCATTGAATTCAAATGAAAAAACTTATTAGTTCAATATTAAGTGCAATTCTGACAAGCTTGCTTGTTATGATCATTTTCCTTATTGTCAGTTCATTTTTAAAGTCAGAGAAACCAGGGTTTGTTTCTGCATGTGCTTTCTCATTTTTAATTATATTCCTTCTGACCTTCAGCTTCCCCCATACCAAATGGTATCTTGGAGTTGCCATTTACATTCCTCTTTTTATCCTACACTATTTAGCCTACGATGGTGAGAATACATTCTTTTATTTAAAAAGTATCTTCAGTTGAATTCTTGTTTCCTGCTTAGGTTCATACCTGGGATTTCAGATTTATTCGAGAAATAAATTTGGATTATTAAGGAATTTGAAGTTTTTCATAGTATTAATTATGTTCCACAGTTATAACTACTTTTCCCTTGTGGGTTCCTTCACCAAAAAGTCTCAATGCTTCAGGAACCTCATCTAAATTGTAATGTTCCATCTATTACAGGTTTGACTTTCCCGGCTTCAAAAAGTTCGTTCATATAATCTAAATCCTTGTTTGCCTTCAGAGCAACAAAACATATTTTCTTTTTACTGATCATCGAAATCCATGGCCCCATGAATAAAGCCTGAAGAAGCCGGACCAGGGAACCCCCAACTATGACATAAATTCCATTGCGACTTTAATACACGGGTATAATCAAATATCGAACGATTCGTCTTAACATCAAGAATCAAATCATAACTCTTACCATTTTTAGTGAAATCTTCCTGTTTATAATCAATGACATGATCAAAGCCCATTGAGCGCATCATGTCCAATTTCACTGAGCTGTCAACACCAGTCACTTCAACTCCATATAATTTGGCAATCTGCACAGCAAAGGTACCTACACCTCCACCTGCACCATTAATTAAAAGTTTTTGTCCCGATTGAATCTGCCCTTTATCAAGAAGACCCTGTATCGCCAGCATTGCCGCCTGAGGTATTGCCGCTGCTTCCTCGAAGCTCATACTTGCCGGCTTTAGGGCCAATGCATTTTCACGAGCGCAGACATATTCAGCGAAACCTCCCCATCTGCCACTTAGATCCCCATACACTTCATCCCCAGGCTGAAACTTCTTTACATTTTTGCCAACTGCTTCAATTCGTCCTGCTATGTCGGAGCCGAGTATTTTTATCTTCGGTTTAAGAAGACCGTTGATGAGACGATTTATGAGGTCCCCCTGAAGGAGACCCATGTCCCAATCATTTATTGATACTGCATAAACTTTTATCAAGACTTCATCTTCCTCTTGGAATAGGCTTATCTATCTCTTTTAATTCAAGAACATCAGGTGTTCCGTATTTTGTAAAGACGATCGCTTTCATTTGATATTTTAAATCTTCCGAATTGCAGTTGAAGCTTGCAACTGACCGATAACCCGTTTAAATGTACCCTAAAAGTAAACAAATTTAACCTATCCCAGAGTTATTACAAACTTAATGATATTGCTTAAAAACCTACTCTAGCAGGAGTTGATGAGACAGAAGAATCTGCATCATAATTTTCTACTATTGCATCAAACATATCATATATTATTGGAAACTTTCTACCCCGGCCATATGTTACCGGAATATATTTACCACCCTAACCCGGAGCTAAAGACTTGTAGTTTAATTATTGACAGAGGCTTAATTCAGACCGGATTAAAAAGTGGCAAGATTATCCGGTTTTTTATTTTAGACTTCCGTGAATTATCCTTTTAAATATCAGGAACCATGAATATTGATAATATTCTCCTGAATTTTTATTCATGACTGACATATCAGCTTTTAGTGGAAAGGGAACGAGCACATCATCTCCGATATTCCAGTTGGCTGGTGTCAGTACATTGTCTCTATCTGCTTTCTGAAGAGCAATGACCGTTCTGATAAGCTCATTCATGTTTCTTCCTACCTCCTGCGGGTAAAAGTATTCTGCCCTGATTTTGTTGTCAGAATCAATAATAAATACACCCCTTACATCACGATTGCTGTCCGATTCAAGATGAATCATCCCATATAGTTTTGCAATTGCCAGATTAGAATCATCTACGATTGGAAAATTAATCTTCTGTCGGGGATATCCTTTGTATTCAATCTGTTCAAGAACTTTTTTCCATTGTTTATGATTCTCCAGGGGATCTGTTGAAACTGTAATAATCTTTACCCCAAGGTTTTCGAATTCATTCTGAAGATTGGCCAACTCTATCAATTCTGTTGAGCAAACAGGAGTAAAGTCCATAGGATGACTAAGAATTATCTTCCAGTTACTACCAAAATCAAAAGGGAAATTGATGGTTCCTTCTGTAGAATCAGTTGTAAATGATGGCGCCTGTTCCCCGATTAAAGGAATCCGGAAGTTCCTATCGTAGCTGTTTCTTCCTGGCCTGGCTATATTGACAGTCTGTGTTAGCAAATTTGTTAATGAGAACATTTTTAAGTCGAGTTTATCTGTTTAATTAAACGGATTAACGTTCATCCTTTAAAAAACTATTTACTTAATAGTTAAACCTATTCAACATAATAAAAATAGTTATGTTCATCAAAGAAACTGTTTTAAAAATATATGACACTAATGGAAAAGTCAATGCTCAGGACTATTTTTGGAGGTAATACATTGACCACCAATAGCCGGAGATAAATGATTGTTGTATTGCTATGCATGTTAAATGTAATCTGTCTGACACCTGTTTTCAAAATGTCTGGTTTTATCGGCTGGAGAAATAATCAAAAGAAAGAACAGAATTCCAGAGGGAAAAGGATGCTCAATAACTTCCGATCCCCAGCTTTGATTCCCAACTACTCTTAAATCTAAGATATCTGCATCCTTTTAGTATTTTTTTATGAAATATTTAAAACCTTCTTTAAATAAGTTAACTTTGACCGCATTTTTTCCGTGTTTTATTTTTGACTGAACATAGTAATATTTAAATTTCCCGATTATGAAACCCTATGTTAAAATTGCATTATTAACGTTCATTCTTGCAGGATTTATTGCTACAATTCAATCATGCAAGAAGAAAGCCACTATACCTTCACTTACAACCGCATCTGTATCAGGTATTACTCAGACAAGTGCCTTATCTGGGGGAAATGTGACCAGCGATGGAGGCGCACAGGTCACCTCAAAGGGCGTATGCTGGGATATTTCCCATAATCCTACAACAAGTTTAAATCTCACTAATGACGGAACGGGGGTTGGTGCGTTTATCAGTAATATAACCAATCTGACACCAAACACTACCTATTACGTCAGGGCTTATGCCATCAACGGCGAGGGAATTGCCTATGGCAATGAAGCTTCATTTTCTACCAGTACAGTAATACTTGCAACACTTACAACGACTGAGGTGTCCTCCATAACCCCTTCCTCCGGGATATCCGGTGGCAACATTACCGATGACGGAGGAGGTAATATTACTGCCAGGGGGGTCTGCTGGAGCACTAACCAGAATCCGACAACTGCTGATAACCTGACTACTGATGGTTCAGGCGACGGCAGTTTTACAAGCAATATTACAGGATTGAGTGCAAATACAACATATTACGTCGTAGCCTATGCAACCAACAGTGCAGGAACTGCATATGGAAACCAGGTATCTTTTGCAACTGCAGCCGGATTAAGCCCTATTATTTTCAATCCCGGGTTAACTTATGGAACGGTCACAGATATCGAAGGAACCGTCTACAAGACTATACAAATAGGCAGCCAGGTATGGATGGCCGAAAACCTTAAGACAACCACCTATAATGATAATACTGCTATACCTAATGTGACCAGTTCTGATACCTGGGATACGCTTGTGACTCCGGCTTATTGCTGGTTCTTAAATGACGCACCCACATACAAGCCTGTCTACGGAGCTCTCTATAACTGGTATGCCGCCAATACAGGAAAATTATGCCCTTCAGGCTGGCATGTTCCGTCGCTTGCTGATTTTAATGCACTTGAATCTTCCCTGGGAGATCCTACATATGCCGGCGGCAAAATGAAGGAAACCGGCACAACCCATTGGCTGACTCCAAACGGATACGCCACCAATGAATCAGGTTTTACAGGCCTGCCCGGAGGATTTCGCGACACCGGTACAGCTGGCTTCGAAAATAACCCCGGGGTATTTGGAGAATGGTGGAGCTCTACTTTTGATGATCAGGCAAATTCATACTACCTGAGCCTGATTTACGTTGATGGCTCATTTTCAAACAGCAGCACTGTTAAGGGTCATGGCCTTTCAGTCAGATGCATTAAAGACTGAGCAAGTTCCTCTGATTGGCTTAATATTTAAATCTTAAACCAGGGATTTGCAAGAAAAAGACATAAAATTGTTTTCTTCCGGGAAGAATCCGTGCGAGGTCATTGAGAATTATCATAATCGAATATTCATCCTTCATCTGAAAAATAAACATTGTATTTTTGGTAAATGAAAACACATTACCGTCTTCTTTTATTCTATTTCATTTTTTTAAGTAGCTGCCATCCGGGTGAACACCTTCTTTTTAAGAATATCCCGATAGATGGCAATTTCAGAAGCTTTGCCGATAAGCTGGTTAAAAGCGGATTTACTGAAAAGCAGCAAACGGAGGATAACAAGATCGTGCTTAACGGTGAATTCATGGAAAAGCAATGTGAAGTTTATGTTTACAGTACAGAAAAGAGTCAGACAACCTATATGGTCAGAGTCAACTTGCCTGATGAAGTTCATGATTCAATTAAATATAGTTATGATAAATTACAGAAGCTGTATACTTCACAGTATGGGAAAGGAATAAGTAAATACCAGCAGTTCAATAACTCACCAAGATTTCTGTTCAATGAACCTAAGCTCATCCGAGAACCCAAACCAGGAGATTACACCAGGTATGACTCTCGTTCCGGGACAGTAATCCTGGAAGTGAGTTCAGATAATATTTCAATAATTTACATCGATAGAAGGAATAATAAAATTAAGGCAAAAGAGTAGGAGAAAGGAAATAAATAAGTTATAAGGGATAGATTAAAAATATCTGATAACCCTCCTGGTGAAATTTAAAACTCATACATGTTTTGTTTTAACCCCAATCTCCAAAATCCTGAACCTGAGTCATTGAGGGTTTGTTTCTCACTTATTCACCTGTATTATCAGTTCTCCCGTTTTCAGTCCCTGAGACTCAGCTCTTAATTTTACAACACCAGGATTATTCAATGGGCGAATAATTGCCTGAGCTTTCCCATTGAAAGCTTTTATCAGCTTTTTGTTCACACTTGTCATTCCCTTTGGATCAGCATTGCCTGAGGCAACAAGTTCTCCCTTGCCTTCCAGTATTAAATGTACTGAATCTGAATCCAGTGGAACAACCTCCCCGTTTACATCGACAATTTGAATCTTAATAAAGGCAAGATCATTCCGGTCAGCTTTTATCTGATTACGATCCGCAACAAGTCTTATGGCAGTTGGTTCCCCTGGCGTTTTTAATTCCCGTTCGGCAATTTCCTTCCCATTTTCAACTGCAATGGCTTTAAGTTCTCCCGGCTCGTAGGGAACTTCAAAAACTGCAATATACTTATCATCCGTCGTTAAATCCTTTTCGCCGATTGTCTTCCCGTTAAGTTCTAGTCTTACATGTGAAGCCCTGGTGAAAACCCTTACCTGAAGAGGCTTGCCTTCAAATCCTTTCCAGTTCCAGAAGGGCCATTCATCAGGCCAGCCCCACATGCTGATATTTTCCACATATCCCTCCGGTACAGGAGCATGAACATTGATCTCAATCTTACTGTTGTCCCACAGAACATCCCGGTAAAGCTTCTGCGGTTTCTTTTCCCCTGTTATATCAATATCTCCGCAACCTGCCACGAATGATGGCCAGGAAGAAGGGATGCCAGCCTGCATATCGAAAATATTAATGTTTTTTGGCAGTTTGAATCCTTCTGGCAATTTCTGAATTTTTGTACGATCGCCGGGAACATAGTTTGTGCTTCCTATTGCAGATTCTCCCAGATAATCCATTGCCGTCCAGACGAAATCTCCTATTACCCAGGGGTATTTCTCAACCGGTTTCCAATAGTCATATGCACTCATTGGATATGATTCAGAGGCATACATGATCCGATTAGGATATTTTTGATGGTCGGCTTCGTATCGGCTCTGACCATAGTTATACCCACATACATCAAGAAGAGCGAAAGGCTGTTCGGTATTTTCCCAGCCGTCAGGATAAAAGAAATCTGTTACAGACTGAGTCACTGCCCTAGTATTATCAAGCTCTCTTACACGGTCAGCTAGTTCTTTTCCTATTCTTAATCTGTCATCCTGTTCAAGCTCATAAACCTCATTGCCGATGCTCCACATAATAATACCCGGGTGATTCCTGTCACGCATTATCATATCGGTCAGATCCTTATTCCACCACTCTTTAAAAAACACTGAATAATCCTGCGGGTTCTTATAATGTTCCCACATATCTGTAAATTCATCTATTACAAGCATCCCCAGCCGGTCACAGGCTTCAAGGAATGCAGTCGAAGGCGGATTGTGAGCACATCTTACTGCGTTATAGCCATTTCCTTTCAATAACTGCACCTTCCTTTCTTCTGCCCTGTCATAAGCTGCCGAGCCCAGGAGCCCATTGTCATGATGCATACAGCCTCCCTTTAGTACCACCGGTTTCCCGTTTAACAGAAATCCCTTTTCAGCTGAAAACATAATTGACCTGATTCCGAATGTCTGTATGTATCTGTCAGTAACTTTTTTATCCGCTTCAATAATGATCTCGGCATTGTAAAGATCGGGTGTATCAACGGACCATAGCAAAGGATTTTTCACTTTAATTTGCTCTTTTATAATATTCTCTGCTTTACCGGAAATCACAATGTTTCCATTTGAAGTGCCTGCAATATGTCCGCTTTTATCTTTTAAACTTATGGTGATCTTTGCATTGACGGGATTATCCTTGTCATTCCTGGTTGTTACTGCGATATCAACGAGTGCCGAGCTATGATTCACTTCCGGGTAGAAATATATACACCCCATTCTGAAACATGCACAGGTTTGACAAAAGTAAGATGTACATTCCTGTATATCCCAGATCCGCTGTACCAGCGCGAGTTTCTTCCATTATTATCGACTTTTACTGCTATGACATTTTGTTTCCCGGCATTGTTTAACAACGAAGTAATATCGAACCAGAATGGAGTATAGCCATTTTTATGAACACCTGCTTTCTTTCCATTAACCCACACCTCCATTTCCATATAAACACCATCAAAATTCAGTATCACTGTTTTACCCTCATCAGTTTTATCCAGAACAAAACTTTTCCTGTACCAGCCTGTACCTCCAATTACATGACCGGTTGAGTTTCCATTTCCCGGAGATTTGGTGGAAAAAGGGCCGATCTGATCCGGTCCTTCTTTCCCAGGCAAATTCATAATGCTGTAATCATGAGGCAGGTCAACTGTTAACCATTCTGAATCATCGAATCCGGGTTTTTCAGCACCCGAAAGCGAGTTCCGGATAAATTTCCATCCTCTATTAAATAGCCTGTCCCGCTCTGAAAGTTTGACTGGTTTAATTCCTGTATATCCTGAAAATAAAAGACTTGCCAGGGAAATAAACCCTATATATAGAAAAGAGTTTTTTCGTGTCATAACAGGAGTTTTTTAAATGGTTTGATTATTTATTTATTTTTCTTTATACGGTCACCCCTAACATCAAGAGCGCCCATCACTCCGGTATCTAATGTTCCTGTGATATTATTCTCGTCCTTCTTAACAATTGAAAGTTTTATATTATACCCATGCGTGCTTGTAAAATATAGTACCAGTGTCGAATCTTTTTCTTCAATCTGGGAAAATTTCATATCCTCCTGATCACCTATTTTGATTGTTCCGAATAATTTCCCCTCATTTCGTTCAAGACTGGCAATCATTTTTGTATCGCCGCCGGGAGCTCCCTCAGCTACCATATTCCACTTTCCGACGAAATAATCTGTCGCATTCTGTGCATTTGCAGCAATTGATAAAAAGAGTAACAATACTCCTGCCAAAACTACATTCACCTTTTTCATAACTTTAAAATTAAACTATTTATAAATAAAATTTAATAGACTTGTGACAACTTGTTATAAGGATAAATAACATCACAAAGGTAGTCTCAACACATTGGCAGGAAAGGCCAATTTGGCTATATTATTGGTCTATATGTCGTATTTATATTGTATTTTAGACAAATAGTCCAATATTTGTCGCAAAAATTAAAAATGAATAATGTATTAACACCCTTTAACTGGCAGGCTGAACTTCAAAAAGTGGAGACGGATTCAATAGGCAATGATTTTATAATGTTTGAAAATCATATCATCAGGCCGGTTTTTGATTTTCCATTTAAGCTGGATGTAACCGTAGCTATAATCTGTGTGAAAGGAATGATGAGAGGGACTGTCAATCTGAAGCAGTATACCCTTGAATCACCATGTCTTTTTATAGTGCTTTCTGAACAAATCATGCAGTATGAAAACATAAGTGACGATTTTTCAGGGCTGTTTATTATGATGTCAGATAAATTTCTCACCAATTTATCAATAGATATACACGAAAGGGTTCCTCTGTTTCTTTCTGTTCATGATAATCCTTCGATTCCACTAAATGATGAGGAATTGAAATCGACTCTGGATTATTATAAAATGCTTCAAAAAGCAGTAAGAGCAACAGACAACCCTTACCGCCTTGAAATTGTAAAACATCTGACACAGGCATTTTTTTACGGGTCAGGGTTACCAGTATCATAAAATGGAAGGGAATGAAATAAAATCAAAACAGGAGATCCTTCTGGAGAAATTCTTCAGACCTGGTACAGGCTAATTACAAAGAACATCGGGGAATTGATTTTTTCCGATAAAATGTGTACTCACTCCAAAGTACCTTTCCAAAGTTATCAGGGAAACAAGCAGTAAGTCGGCTAATGAGTGGATTGATGATTATGTAACCCTGGAAGCAAAGGCTCTTCTCAAATCAACTAACATGACGATCCAGCAAAATCAGCGATGAGCTGAATTTTCCATCGCAGTCCTTTTTCGGGAAATATTTTAAGCGACACGAAGGAATATCGCCTAAGGAATACAGGAAAAATTAAGAGAAAGGCTATTCCCTTAAAAAAAATACAAACTGAATTTCACTGATAGATATCAACATGTAATCACATAGCTCAATTATTGAATAAATTAAATCTGCTGAATTAAAAGTTTAATCATCCAATGTGCTAAGATATCCTTCCCGGCAATCCAAGTGCCCTGGCTTTTAGTACCCTCCGCATGATCTTGCCACTTCGCGTTTTTGGCAACATATCAGCAAATATAATTGCTTCAGGACGTGCAATGGGACCAAGATGCTCAACCATATGCATAATCAATTCATGTTCAAGCTCTTTTCCGGCTGTATATCCTGTCTTAGAACAACCGTTATATGAATCGCATTCCCTTTTAAGGGATGCGGCAATGCTATTGCCGCCGACTCGATAACTGCACGATGCTTGGCCATCACACTTTCAATTTCAGAACTGCCTAATCGATAACCACTTACTTTAATCACATCGTCAGTTCGTCCGATTATCCAATAATAACCATCTTTGTCCATTTTAGCTGAATCACCTGTGTGATACCAACCTTGTTTCTCATATTTCTTCCAGTATGTATTAATAAATCTGTCCGGATCATTGAAAATACGGCAGTCATCCCCGGCCATGGTGTTTTTATTACCAGGTTCCCTTCTTCTCCTTCCTTAACCGCATTCCCATTTTCACTTACCACACCTACTACATTGCCGAAAAAGGGTTTGGTGGCTGATCCGGGTTTTAAAGGTGTTATGGGTAAAGGAGTTATCATAAACCCTCCTGTTTCAGTCCGCCACCATGTATCTATCAACGGGCAATTCCCCTTTCCAATCACTTTATGAAACCACTGCCAGGCTTCCGGATTTATTGGTTCCCCAACCGACCCCAGTAAACGAAGCGAACTGATATTATTCCTGTTTGGCCAGGAATCTCCGTAGCGCATTAATCCCCTGATAGCAGTAGGCGACGTATACAATATATTCACACCGTATTTTTCAACCATCTTCCCACCATCTGTCAGGATATGGATGATTTGGGGCACCCTCATAAAGCATTATCGTTGAACCATTTATCAGCGGTCCTAGTATATAACTGTCCCGGTAATCCAGCCTGGATCAGCAGCGCACCAGAAACGATCTTCAGGTTTTATATCAAATACCATACGATGGGTAGTCCCTGAATAAACACTATATCCTCCATGAGTATGAATGAGTGCTTTTGGGTTTACCGGTAGAGCCTGAGGTATAAAGGAGAAACAACATATCAGAAGAATCCATTTGCTCAGTTTCGACATTTGTTGAAAGTGACAGGTAAAGCTTTTAAATCGTGATACCAGTAATCACGGCCATTTTCCATATATACATCAACGCCTGTCCGCTTAACAGTAATACAGATTTCCATGGTAGGTGATAATTCCATAGCTTTATTAACAACGCTTTTACATCTCAACAACTTTTCCACGCCGATAACCACCATCAGCCGTAATAACCACTCTGCTGTTGGCATAACGTCTCTGGAACCCTTTAACGGTCCACCGCCATTAGTGCCACACAGCTAAAAAGACATCCAGCGCCTGGTAGACGCGTACCGTGAACACTACCCACCCAACGGAATAAAGTTGCTGCACCAGCACTGACCGCCCACGGGCCATGACCAGAAATGACGAGGCGTGAGCCAAGACCGTTTGCCACCAGCCTCCGAATCCGGCTCCGCCTCGGCAGCACTTTGACCTCTCACTCCAGCATTTCAATTCCTCCAGACCGCCGCACGGCGTGGCCTTAACACGTACCTGCAGCAGCCTGAGAACCGGCATAATCACCACAAAGTGAACATCAAGTCTCACCTTGCCCTAGGTAATCCATAAATCTCATGAGCAACCGTAACCAGCTACCCGCCATGATAGCTGACCGATAATCACCTGACTAACTCTACCTCGGCATCCACTAACCTCTTTACGTTATTAGTTCTCCCTCAATTTGGTGAATCACGTCAGCACACCTGACTAGCGACAACGCTTGACACCGCACCAGCACCTTCTACTAACCATACGTAGAAGCGCTAACCATTCACACCGAACCCGAGACGCACCACCAAGTTACCGCCATAACCAACAGCACCGCTAAGAAATTCAACTAGTCATACCTCATCGTCTCAACCTAGAGTTCAACCACGTGGCCTTGCATCTTTTCACCCCTTCCCCTCAACGGCAGTGGCCTCCCCCAGCGCTGACTTGAGCCGGACCGCAGCCCGTCCAT
>CAVVGP010000208.1:0-4234 GCA_963747625.1 uncultured Bacteroidales bacterium
ATGAAACAAACGCTACCGGCCTCGCGGGCCAGCCTACCGACGGCGAAGGGCACGACGTGGCCAGCCTGGACCTCTCCGGCGTGCAGGAGGACCTCGTTCGGGCGGTTTACGAGACGGGGACGCCCACCGTGGTGGTGCTCGTTGGTATTCGGCCCGCCCCTCTCCGCCGCTGGACTTCGGAGCACGTGCCGGCGCTGGTGGAAGCGTGGGAACCGGGCGAGCGGGGCGGGGAAGCGGTGGCCGACGTGCTCTTTGGCAACTGACAACCTCCTGCGGACGCCTGCCCATCTCGGTGCCCCGCCACTCGGGCTAGCTCCCGGTTTCGTCAGAGTAAAACCTGCATCTGTAATTTCAGAATAATTGCTGTTTACAAGTTCCAGGACTGTATAGAGCTCATCTTTTCTTTTGTTGTCTGTTGACGCAGGGAAAAAATTTATATCGTCTTCAGAAAAAAAGCCGAGTTCGCCTAAAGAGTCCCTGCATTGTTTTTCCCATTTAAAATCGCGGTAATATTTTCTGAAAATGAAAGTATCACCTTTCTTTTCAAACGAAGTAAAAGAACCAGATGGATCGTTTGAAAATATTTTGTTTCCCTGGTAGTTGTATCTCAATGTCAGTCCATGGTTGCCTTTTAAACCGGTTTCAATCTCCAGCAGAGCTTCTTTAGAAGGCGTGGATTCGATTATTTCGAAACCCGTATTCTCGACTTTAAAATTATTTATTGTGTTAAGAACAAAACCAGTGAAATATTTGAGTTCTGCTTTTTTTGGAATCAGGATGTTTTCTTTCGTGAGGAATGGTTTTAAATTGGTACCATCCACGTCTGAGACAAATAATATTCTATGATCTTTTCTGATAAGGCATGGGGACATGCAAATAATATGAATCGAACTCTTTCTCAGATCGATAAGTTTACCTGCAGATTCCAGGCTTAAATTATATGCACTTTGCTCCTCATTCCTTACAAACCTGAATACCGGGTCGGCATTATCCTCACTTACACTAAGCTGATCCTCAGTATGAAGTGTGTCGGCTTTTGTCTTCTGAAAATATAAAGGAATGTTTTCATCACGCGTTATGCAAAAACATTTATAAAGCCTTCTTTCAATGTATGGTCTTATAAAGTTGTCAATCTTTTCAGTTGTCACCTTATCGAGAAATTCCTTAACTGTTTTATCCCTTGAGAATAGCTTGAACAGGTTTCTGTCAGTATATTGTTATAATTTTGACCACATCTTCTCTTCTGATGTAAGAGTACCCATTGTGTCAATATTTGGAAAAGGAGAGAGGCTTTCCAATAATTTAAAATAACCTCTGTTAGCTTCCTTTTGAATAATATACGGTAAAATCAAAGATCCCCATAATCTGTGCTGGGATAAAATGAGAGCAAAGAGCTTTCCCTTCTTTTCTGACTTTGTCTCCAAAATATTCATTATTTTATTTCATGCAATAATGGTCAATGTTGGTCAATTTTCAAAGAATAAATAAAAAAAGGTTTTCTCTAAGACAGGAAACCCTTCCAATGGTCAAAAGAAAATACTGCTTTTTGAACTGTATGGCACTTTTTGCGGCGATTTTATTTGCCATTGATCCTCATCCTATGGTTCACACCTTTCTATATTTGGACAGGGGAAAATTAAGATTCCTGAACAGAACTGAAGCTGAGAATTTTTTTCTTTATAGATTTGATTTTGATTATTGCTGATTTGAGGAAGATTATTCATATCGATATGGATGCATTTTTTGCATCAGTTGAGCAACTCGATCACCCGGAACTGAGAGGTAAACCTGTCGCAGTTGGCGGTAGCGGTGAGCGAAGTGTAGTTGCGGCTGCAAGTTATGAGGCCAGGAAATTCGGGTCAGATCAGCAATGCCTTCGGTTATTGCCAGGCGGTTATGTCCCGATCTGATATTTGTAAAGCATAATTTTGAGAGGTATACAGAGGTATCAGCAGGTATTATGGAAATATTCAGGGAGTATACCGATTTAATTGAGCCCTTATCAATTGATGAGGCTTTCCTGGATGTTACAACGGATAAGAAAGAATATACGGATCGCGCTACAGTAATCGCAAGGAAAATCAGGAATGAAATCAGAATGAAGACAGGCCTTACGGCTTCTGCAGGCATTTCGGTGAATAAATTTCTGGCAAAGATAGCCTCTGATATAAATAAGCCTGACGGGCTTTTTCTTATCCGACCCGAAGACGCTGAAAAATTCATTGAAAATATGGCTGTTGAAAAATTTTATGGCATAGGAAAGGTGACTGCACAAAAAATGCATAAACTTGGTATTCACACAGGTACTGATCTGAAAAAATGGGATCTGGTTTCACTGGTAAGAAATTTTGGAAAAGCCGGTGTCTTTTTTTATGATATCGTAAGAGGTATTGATGATCGTCCGGTTGAACCGGATCAGGAGAGAAAATCAGTTGGAACTGAGCTTACTTACGAAAAAGATCTTACAACCGGTTTTGAAATAATAGCTGAATTGTATAAGCTTGAACTGGAGCTAATGGAAAGACTTGAACATTCCGGAACTACCGGAAGAACTGTCACCCTGAAAATAAAGTTTTCTGATTTCAGGCAAATTACACGAAGCAAGACTCTTCATAACTATATACGCGATTTTGATTCTTTGCATAAAGAAGTCACAGGAATCCGTAAAACGCTTGAATCTTGAGGGATCGAGAATAAGGCTTTTGGGACTGAGTATTTCAAATCTGGAAACAGACGAATGCGACGACAGACAATTATATCTTTTCGAGGAATAGTATTGACATGCCATGGCATATCAATACTATTCAAAACAAGCCCTCAACAGATAAATATCTCTCGCCGGTATCATAACAGAAAGTGAGAATTCTTGAGCCCGAGGGAATATCTTTAAGCTTTTTATTAATTGCAGCCAATGAAGCTCCTGATGATATTCCAACAAATAAACCCTCTTCTTTCGCGGCTCTTTTTGTGAAATGTGTAGGCTTCTTCTTTGGTTACTTTTATTATTCCGTCCAGAATACCTGTATTTAAAATTGAAGGAATGAATCCTGCTCCGATACCCTGCAAAGGATGAGGCGCTGGAGATCCTCCGCTCAATACTGGTGACAATTCAGGTTCAACTGCAAATACTTTCATTTTTGGAAATGACTTTTTTCAGGACTTCCGCGCATCCTGTTATATGTCCTCCCGTTCCTACACCTGTAATAAGATAATCAAGACCCTCAGGAAAATCTTTGAGGATTTCCTGTGCTGTGGTGGTTTTATGAATATCCGTATTTGCTGGGTTATCAAACTGCATCGGCATCCATGAATCAGGTGTTTCACACGTACTAATTCCCTGGCATTGTTCAATAGCTCCATTCATACCTTTTTCCCGTGGTGTAAGTATAAATTCAGCGCCATATGAGCTCATTATTTTCCTTCTTTCCAGTGACATTGATTCAGGCATTACCAGTATAAGCCTGTAATTTTTTACTGCGGCCACAATAGCCAGCCCAATCCCGGTATTGCCGGATGTAGGCTCAATAATCACACTTCCAGGTTTCAATACACCTTTTTTTTCTGCATCCTCCACCATCGATAATGCAATACGGTCTTTAATACTTGCTCCGGGATTAGCTCTCTCCAGTTTTACCCATACTGAATAATTAGGGTCAAAGAGCTGATTTATTTTTAGATGTGGTGTATTTCCTATTGTTTCAAGAATTGAATTCACTTTCATAATACTATTATTTAGAATAATGTTTTTAAATGATAAAGTTTAAAGGTTCCTCAAAATCATTTTGATTTCTGACAATAATTTCGCTTTTGTGGTAAACAACTGAGAATGGCGCTATACTTTCGGTAAGCCATACATTACCTCCTATGATACTGTTTCTGCCTACAATTGTTTCTCCTCCAAGGATAGTACAACCGGAATAAAGAATTACATTATCTTCTATTGTCGGGTGCCGTTTTTTAGATGCTTTGTCTTTGGCCACACTAAGGGCTCCGAGTGTAACTCCCTGGTAGAGTTTTACATTATCTCCGATAATGGTAGTTTCTCCAATTACTATTCCGGTCCCATGGTCAATAGAAAACGGACAGCCAATCTTAGCCAGAGGATGAATATCTATGCCTGTAACTTTATGAGCATATTCTGTTATAATCCTTGGAAGAAGAGGCACCGATAACGTGGCGAGAAAATTAGCAATACGATAGCAGAATATCGCAAGAAAACCCGGATAAATAGCAA
>CAVVGP010000209.1:0-30292 GCA_963747625.1 uncultured Bacteroidales bacterium
TATCGATAAAATAATTAACATCCACCAGATACCTCGTACAATTCGTTTCAGGACATTCTAAGCAAAAGCGGACTTTATATACTCTATGGCTATTGATGTCCTGCACAATCAAATGAATATTGCCCTTATAATAGAACAAGTCTACCAGTGTAACCTCTGTCATTTTACTATCGGTCTTAATTGGAATGTCAAAAACGATATAATGTTTCCCTTTAGTCAATATCTTGTCTTTAGCGGCAATGCAGCTTGAATTGAGCAAATAAATTCTTACCCACCAAGGAGTAAAGGTTTCGAAAGACCGAGAAGGTAAGTGTCTGTACTGGGAAAATAGTCTTGTAAAGTCATAGTAACGGACATTCTCCATATAAATACATAATGTCCGAGCAAAAGTTGGGGCACCGGGTATCCATACCCACCGAACCCACTCCCAGGGGGTCTATTCTGGACCAGGGGTCATACGGGGATGAATTCGAAGTGACAAAAAAATCCTGGGAAATAAATGAGAAATGTTAAAAATACGGGTTTATAAAAAATTATAATATTTCATAATCTGGTAGCATTCCTTAAGATGCTTAATTTTAACCCTTCAAAAAAAAATATAAATATTTTCCAGTGAATAAAAAATGTGTCTTCCGTTTTCTTTATAATTCTTTGACAATTTCAGGTTTGACTTCATCGATCATTGTTTTTACGTCTTTCTTATGAACAGATTTATAGTGGTTAATCATTTCGAGGTCTTTATGACCAGTAAATTTGGCAATTCTGTCATCCGGATACCCTAATTCTGATAAGATTGACACTGCACAGTTGCGTGCCCAATTATTTGAAATCTTTTTATAGATTTCAATCCACTCTGTTGTTGCTACATTAGCATTTACATACTCAAATGTGAACATCAATGGTCTATTAAGACCAGCCTTTTCTGCCGCCTTTTTAAGTAATTCATTATAAACATGAACTTTAGGAAATTGTTTAAAAATGTTTGTATACTTTTCAAGGATTGATTCAAGATAGTTCTGGTTAACTGTGTTTAATCACTTCATCATCTGTCTTCTGTTGGGTGAACCAAACCTTTACTCCATTAGAATCCTTATGATATATTTCTTTCGTATAGCTGATAAAAATCAACTTGACGCATACCTCCTAACCATACTTGAAGGATGAACATATCCTTGCAATTTCAAGCTGAACATCAGCAAATGTAAAAGTAAAAAAAGTCAAACTCATTCTTATATAAGGCATGAGTATTGATATAAGGGTTCGGGATGATATTTTATTAACGATTGTTTCTTTGTTTTTTTTTTTCAAACGAAACCTTTTATAATCCTGATTATCATAATTAATTTCAATTTGAATAAATAATCACCAAATGCCCTCAAGTGCTTGGATATTTTACGACGTTGTAATTGTGTAGGGTTGCCTATTTTCCCCGTCCTTTATGAAAGAATATCCTTCCTTGATAATATGCTTCAAAAAACCGCTCAAGCCAGGCACTTGAGAACTCTGTTCCTTTGCAATTATCTCCTGTTATTATTGATGTATTCCTGAATGCATATCGTGGTGTATTGTATGAATCTGGTGCATATTCGCTAATAAAATCATCCCAAAAATCCAATATATATTCCTTTTTATAAATCCCCATCGCCTTTTTTAGCGCATTGAACTTGGGGTCTTCGCTTGTCCGCAATGAATTCAATAAATTCTTCCTGATTTGCAAATGCACCTCCTTCTTCATCTACAATTATTTCGCCACTTTTTATTTTTCGCTCATTTTCTAAGGCGTTGATTCTCATTTATATAGGTAAGTTGAATAATGTCGTCCGATTAATCTTTATGTTTTTATCGATGAGTTCTTTAACCGCATCCTTTACATCATATTCAACTTTCGAAAGCAAGACTATTTAGTTCCCGAACACTTATGTGATAGTTTCCTCCGGTTACAAATCCCTTGTTCCAGTATTCCCGTTTGACAGATATTGGTAGTCTTTCGTGGTTTATATAGTCATAAACAGGTATATTAGTCTCAAAGCCATTTCGCATACGGACTCTTATAAAAACCTGCTGACCACTTTTGCTGCTGTAGGGTCTTAGCCATCTTAATGTCTTAAATGCTTGTGCCATATTTGTATCCCTAAATTGTATCCCTGCAAATATAACTAATAATCAGATATATCCAATGTTTAAGACATATATTTATGGCGTTTGAGTTCTGGTGGGGCTACTAAAATATCTCTTCGTACACCTGCGATTGATACTTTTAAAAGAATATTTATTATTACGAACATCCATTTTTGGTTTGTTAAAAAATTAACAATGGCATGAATTTTGTTTATTTTACTGTGAACCAAAACCTAATCTTTTCATAATACATTTTTTTTAGTCAGGTTACTATTTGATAAATAAAGAAGATATGAGAAATTTTATCATATTTATTTTGATTCTTGCTTCTTTTAGTTGCAAGAAGGAAGAAAAGATTCCTGCTGGAACAAAGTTAAGAGGACCATTTCTTATCAGTTTAATCGGTGATGAAAAAGTTACTTTAACATACTTCTCCCAATATATTCCAGACTTATTTTCAACATACAAGTTAGTCGACCCAGATTATTTTGATATTTATGAATCCGAAGGACAACTAAATAATTTTAAAGAAGTCATTAAACTTAAAAATAATAATATTTACTCATACACTCTTGATGGTTTGAATAATGGCACAACCTACTATTTCTATGTTGTAGGGGAAAAAGAAGGATATAAACCACTCTCCTCTGGTACCATAATGATTATTCCAAATCAAAAGTTGACTTTCGATACACTCGTTACAATAAGTAATAATCATACAATTTCCTCTGTTTCCTTTTCGCCTGTTACGAACAAAATTGCATATGTGGATAAAAACTATGCCTGGAATGGTGGAACAAACTGCTGCATGGCAGAGTCGATTATTATATCTTCAACTGATAATCAAGACTCTGAACTATTAGCAACTTTTTCATATGACCCAAACTGGTCATCCAATGGTGATACCATTGTATTTGCAGAAGAAACTCAGGGTCATGGATATTATTCACAGATTGCAGTATATGATTTGAACTCTAAAGCAATCACCAAACTTACAAATGACACTACATACTATTATAACCCATCGTTTTCACCCTCAGATGATAAAATACTTTACCAGTCAAACAAAAACAGACCAGACATTAATTCCACCAATATCTGGATGATGGATTTAGGTACTTTCAATACTAAACTTATTATTGATTTATCAAAGACTAATTTTGCGAACGTTTCAAGACCTGTTTGGATGGATGAAAATGATTTCATTTTCCAGGGGACAACAAATAGCCAGACAAGCATTTTTAAGTACTCCATACAAACAAATGGAATAGAGCCTTTAATAGAGTCAAAATGGAATGATTATAATCCTGCAATTTCGCCAAATGCTGACCAAATTGCTTTTATAAGTGAAAGGTCCGGCAGTGAACAACTCTGGTTATACAATCTTCAAACAAAAGAGTATAAGCAATTAACGGGATATGACGATAATGAATATTTTGATGGTAACTGGACAAAAATCAATTGGATGAACAATAATCAATTATTATTCACCTTCGGGGAGAACACGTTAACACAAGTATCATTAAGATAAAAGAATTGAAACAATGAAATGGGGGAAAATTATAGCAATTCTTATACCGATTATTTCAATTACCTGTTGTAAGAAAGATAATAACGTAGAAAATACCGTATGCAATAATCTGACAACGATAGATAGTTGGACAACAATTAATTTTAAAACCAATTATACGATTCAAGTGCCATCTGGATTTAAAGGTATAGGGATGGCTGGTTTTGAAGGAAACACATTTTCAAAATACTCAAATGACACCACAGTTATACTTGAGTATGGATATTGCAATGACTTGTTTTGTAACGATTTTGGGGATACATTTCCAACTAATATGCCTGTGAGTATAATAGTTAAGGATATTTCAAACAACCTCATTAGGTTAGATAAAATTCAAAGATTTTGTCAAAATGCGGAAACAATTGGTGTACTGTACTATTCAAATGATACCATATCAAACAATAAATTATACTGGAATAGTCGGTTATACTGGAAAGATAATGGGTTATTTAAGCAAGCTATGCAAATAAAATTTCCGGCATCAGAGTTAGAAACTGCAAAAGGAATTATAAAAACCATCAAGTCAAAATAACACATCACGTCAAACGGCTCAAATACTGTAAATTTATGAATATATAATTAATGGATAAATAAAAATAGCCACTATGAAAAACAGAATCATTTTTTTGTTAATATCATCATTGTTATTTTTTATGTTGTCCAGTTGCAGAAAGAAAAATATTGATAATCCGAACATTTCTAACACTAAAATTGATGGATGGGAAATTGATTCGATTGCATTTGCATATAATTGGATATCTCCAACTGATGCGGATTTCTTGGATTCAAAAACCGGATATATTCTTGGTTCAAACGGCTATCTCATAAAAACTTCAGATTACGCAAAGTCATGGTCACAATCATTTATAGAAAAAGATTCATCAGGTGTTATGACAAGTACCATGTCATTCGTAAATGATTCAACCGGATTCATATATGGTACATGGAATATTCTCAATGGAGATTTTTACGGTATATTATACAAGACAGTTGATGGTGGTAATCACTGGACAAAACAATACTATGATTCAGCATATCATTTGTTTTCAATGAAATTCTTTGATACAATGCATGGTATTGCAATGAATTGGGTAAATTCTGGTTCATTTGTTATGACAACAGCCAATGGTGGTTTAACGTGGGAAACTGCAAATCTGACCTTAGACCAATCATTTAATAGGTTGTTTTACCTGGGAGAAATATGTTACGCAACAGGTACAAATCAAAGAATTTTCAAAAGTATTGACCATGGATATTCATGGAGCACTATTAATGCACCAAAAACTTCATCAAATTTTCTTCGTGGATTTTATTTTATTGATGAAAAAAACGGATTTGTCGATTGTGTAGATAAAAAGTATAGAACAACTGATGGTGGAAACACCTGGCAGGAAATTAATTTTCCATTCAATGTTTTTTCAACGCCATTCTCCCCATTTGAAAATTTTCATTTTTGCAATTACAATGATGGAATCTTAATGGTTGATAGTGCTGCATATACGTCGGGGGCGATTTCCCAACTTTTATTGGAACATATGTCTATACAACAACAAATGGCGGAAAAATTGGGAAAAGTCAAATTTATTAAACCAGTTCTCATTGGGTGCAATTGATTTCATATCAAATGACTTTGGCCTATTGCATAGGTATTAATATATATATACACTCTGCAGAAGAAATAAAATTAGCAATACCATGAAAAAATATGGATTTGTCCTTGCAATTGTTGCTTTATTGCCTGTTTTTGGTTGTTCAAAAGATAAATCTTATGAACCATTGGATATTAATTACCAGGCAAAAATAAATGAGAATGATAATAGTGTGATAAACGATAAAATAGATTATAAAGACATACTTGGTTATGATACAAGCAATTATACTTTTTTAATTGATTCCAATGCTATAAATAAAATCAAGAAATATTTCTTCCCCTCTGGTGGACTGCCTTTTTCTGTCAATGTAATCGGAGAGGCAATTTATTCTGGCGAATTCTTTCCGAGTTATTCTAACTCTCTGCCATGTGGAATAATAATTGACCCATATACAATTGATAACAAACTAACGGTTCAGTTTGATTCTGAGTTTTGCAATGACAATAACCAATTGTCAGACCAAAGGAATGATATACGAATTATCACTATACTGCAAAAGGATAAAAAACTTATTAAAATAGATTTATAATTTCAGGAATGTAATGTTTTTGCACACAAGAAAAATATTGATTTCAATTTTGTTTTTGACGACTTTCATTGGTTGTGAAAAAAGAGAATCGGGTAGTTTAAAATATGTGGAGACCATACCAGGTGGGTGTGCCGCAGGCAAAGGTTCATCTTTTAAGAATAGCCAAATTACGAAGCCTGATACAGTAACCTATTCCGTGACTAACGACAGTCTGAACATATTTGTTGGCTTTAATGCTACCTGTTGTTCAAAATATAGCACACCAGCTTCAATCACAGCAGACTCTTTACTGATTAAAATACAATCCACACAAATTGGTTCATGTAACTGTATATGCTATTATACTTACAATTTTAAATATTCAGGTAGTGATTATTATTATGCTTATCACGTAAGTATTGATAGTAGCAAGAATTTTTATGGAATGATAAAACATTGATCCTCTAAATAGGAGTATTGAAATTATGAGAATAATATTCCTTCTGGCTTTTGTTGTTGTATTGTCGGGATGTAAAAAGGATAATCCAGAGACATATTCATCAAGTTTAATTGGAGAATGGTCTTGGGTATGCACATGCGGTGGATTTGCAGGGACATGCTATTATCCACAACAAACAAAAGAAAGCATCCGGCTTGTTTATACGGTGGATTCAATTTATAATTATTATCAGAATGATACCTTAAGAACATCAGGTAAATTTCACACCTACATATTAAATCCGGCTGACTTTCCAGGAGCAGCAAATCTCATTAAGTACGATACCGGGAGTAGTGAAGAAATCTTCTTAATATATCATGATACCCTATCGCTCACTGTCAACGGTGCGGATATCAGCAGTTATTATAAACGAGTCAAATAAAAGAGGGATGAAGAAGATAATATTTCTCCTGGTAATTAATTGGTTGAACGATAAAATGTTGGCTTTGACCAACCTAAGCCAAAACCGATTTACCATAAAAATCTAAGGTTAATAGTTAGTTGAGTAATTAAATCGCATACGTTAAATATGCTGTATGCGAAAGATGTGATAAATATATTCGGTTTTAGTCATATCGTTGATTGTAATTCTTCTAAAAATAACTTTCAAACAAAAGGATAATCTCTTTGTTTATTTATTTGTACAAATTAAAATTTCTTAACATGGCAAAAGTTGGCACTTATCTTAATTTCTCCCGTAACACCGAGGAAGTATTTAATTACTATAAATCCATTTTCGGCGGAGAATTCAGCGGGGGTGGTATTACCCGTTTAGGCGATATTCCTGCAGCAGAAGGTATGCCTCAAATAGCAGAAGAAGATAAAAATCTCATCATGCATATAGAATTACCGATTCTTGGCGGGCATATCTTAATGGGAACTGACGCTCCTGAATCAATGGGGTTTAAACTGAATTTCGGCAACAATATCCACATTAGTCTTGAACCTGATACAAAAGCAGAAACTAAAAGATTATTTGATGCTCTATCTATGGGCGGTAAAATCACCATGGAATTACAGGTAATGTTTTGGGGAGCATATTATGGAGCATGCACGGATAAATATGGTGTGCAATGGATGCTCAATTGTACGGAAAAGTAAGAATTTGTTCTTTGATTAAACAAAACAACAGAATTAAAAGAAATGACAGATATAACAGTGCAGGCAGTAATCAAAGCACCATCAGACCTGCTGTGGAAGTTTCGGACAACTCCAAAAGATTTGATCAGATGTCAATCTATTTTGGATAATTTTTAAAATTATATTGAAGTAAATTATCAATAAACAACTAATGAAAGTGACAAACCAAATAACACCTTGCTTGTGGTTCGATTATCAAGCAGAAGAAGCAGTCAATTTTTATTTATCTGTTTTCCAAAACTCAAAAATTGAAAGCATTAGCCATTACGGGAAGGAAGGTTATGAAATTCATGGCCAGAAAGAAGGCACTGTGCTGACAATAGTGTTCCAAATTAACGGACAATCTTTCACTGCATTAAATGGAGGACCATTTTTCAAATTCAATGAAGCTATTTCGTTTCAGATATTCTGCGATACACAGGAAGAAATTGATTATTACTGGGGCAAACTCACAGATGGCGGAGAGGAAAGCCAGTGCGGCTGGCTCAAAGATAAGTACGGAATTTCATGGCAAATCGTTCCTGCAATACTTCAGAACTTGCTGAGCGATCCTGACAGAGCAGATAAAGTTACCAGAGCATTTCTGCAAATGAAGAAATTTGACATTGAAAGATTAATGCAAGTATAAATCTGACAATAAAATGACAGAGGAGACTCTTATAAAAAATCTACTACTAACTGCTTACAAATCTTATAATGCTATTTGTGGATTCAATTCAGGATGGACAATTAAAATCCAAACATTATCTTTATTTTACTAATCTTATTCGTGGTTAATTCACCATCTTGGGTTTTCTGCTTGAATTATAATTTCTATTTTCAATTATATAATAATGATTTGGATAAAAAATTAACTTGACGATGATATGGATAAACTGAATATTCTCTGGACAACGGACAATAAAAATACTGTCCTTCATATGCTGGTAATGTATGCGACAAATTCAAGATTAAATGGATGGTGGCAGGAGGTCAATTTAATTATTTGGGGTGCCTCAGCCAATTTGGTTGGAACAGACATGCAGATACAAAAAGAAGTTTTAAAAATGCTTGATCATGGAATTACAATTGAAGCATGTAAGGCTTGCAGTGACAATTTGGGTGTAACAGATAAATTAACTGAACTTGGAGTTAATGTCAGGTATATGGGAGAAGTGTTGACTGATTATATTAAATCCGGAGAAAAAATATTGACAATCTGACTTTGCTGATTTAAATGCAACAGACGTTGACATCGACTTACGCCAGAAAGATAAGTACAAAAAATATTCCAGTATTCATTTTTTATAAGTACTAAACTTTATGAGAAGAAACCATGGGGACTTTGGCTTTTAGATAATGCATTTGGGCTTATTTCATTGTTGGTAATGGGCATTATTTTATCCCTGTGGATATAAATTGTCGGACTTAAATTTAAATGTGAAACCGCTGGAAATTATGTAAGGTTGGAATAAACAACGAATTTCAGGATGTTGGTGTGATTTTTGTTGTTAAAAAATTAACACTAAAGATGATGTCATGAAAAAGTCCGCAATATTTCTTTTGACAGTTATTATGTTCCTTTACGGATGTAAAAAAGAGAACCCGAAAAATGATAGTTTAATAAATACCAAATGGACACTATCCTATATTCAGCATACTAAAACCAATGCGATGACAAATTATCCTGGTGATGCAACAGGAAAAATATCTATAGTTTTTACTGATTCATTGAATGTCATTTCACTTTACGGGGTTTGTAATGGGGGTTGGGGTATTTATTCAAATTCTTCAGGTACTGGTGCAATTAAGATAACAGATTTAGTGACAACCATTAATTATTGTATTAATTGTGAATATTGCAGTGAATGGGAAAATTATACAACTCAAAACCTTGACAGTGCATACAGTTATAAGATTAATGGGAACAATTTGGTAATATATTCGAATGGTTAGTATAATCTGTATTTCTGCAACAACTAGTTAAAATATGTGGATGTATAAAACAGTTAAATTGTACAAGAGAATCTGGGAATTTGAATAAATTCACTTTTTTAACCGTGTCCAGGTATCAATTCTTATTTGCTTGTTATTTACAGTAATAGTTTCCTCAATCAAATCGATTGATTTAAATTCCCCCTCTACTTTAATAGTTGCCTTCCCGATGTCGGACATCGCACTATATGGTAACATTATGTATTTGCTTTTTGATATAAACCAAAATGCGTAAATAGCAATATCTTTCCCTTTATACAATGCTGCATCAAGGCATTTATCAATATTTTTATCATAGCCGTAAAGTTCTTTACCTTCCGTAATTATTCCCCCTTTAGCCATGGACTTATAGTTACATTCAAGTCCGGTTCCAAAAGATTTGGCCTCCCAAAAACGAGTTGTGTCTTTACCCATTTCGGACTTCCAGGATCCAATAAACTGTTCCATCAGCTTAATTTGATCGAGTTCCGCTTTGGGAACTTGTACATGGACTCCAGCTGAACTGAATAATAGAAATACACCAATACTTGAGATTGAACAAAAAAATTTCATATAGTCAAATTTTTGATAAATTATTAAATCAAATTCTTTGAAGTTATTTATATGATGAAAGTTACGACAAGAAAGGACTCCGGTCAAATAAATTTATCATAATGGAATATTAACTGATGAGGTACTTATATTAATACGATTATTGGCAGGTTATATGGATTATTGATTTAAAGGAATGAAATGCAACCTATTACATTATTTATATTCATAGGAGTGCTGATTGGGAGAGTTTGTCTTGCACTGAAAATTTATAAAATCCGTTATTTTGATTAATGATTAACCGGAAATGATAATACCCGGACTCAAATTCAAAAACGACAGTTTTATGCAATTAATATACTGGTAAATAACCTGTTAGCGGCCAAATCGATTATTCAGGCTGAATTAATTACCTGTTCTTTAGCGATTTAACTGAATTTTGTGTTGATCCGACAGATGAAGTTTAAACCAAAGAATAAAATAATTTGGTAAGTATTGCCGATTTAATCTGACCACAACAAATTTAAAAAATAAAAAATCAGCGAAATTTTATACATGAATGGCCAGAATATTTGATAATCGCACCATCTTTTTTGACCAAGTTCTGTTTTTGTAAAAAGAATAGCTTTAAATTTGTTATATTCTTTAATGAAAACTATTGGTTGCAAATTAAAGTACCCTGAAAAAAACCTGATGACTGAATTGATCATTGAACAAACTCCAAAAACTCCGCAAATTGATTTAAATCAGAAGACGGGGGATCTTTTATTTTATGGCAGGTCAATTCCTGAAAATGCTACAAAATTATATGAATCTGTTTTGACCTGGGTAGAGGAATATGTCTTAAAAGCCAATCAAACTACCAATTTAAGGCTCGATCTGGAGTATTTCAACACGGCATCATCAATTTATCTGGCAAAAATGCTTAAAATCCTTACCCGGATCAATTCACCTGAATATGTTTTAATTATACACTTATATTTTCCTGTTGAAGAATTTAATGAACTGAACGATTTTGAGGATATTTATGATGCATTCTCTCCTATAACAGATATTTTTAATGAAGCAACCGCAAATATTGGCATAAAACTATATGCTAAAAACGAGAAAGGAGAAATAATTAAAACCAGATTGGTTTTTATGGGCAATAACAATTCACGAACCTGATTCTGCACTTAAGTGACTTTCGCTGCTAAAAATTATCGTCATCAAGGATTTATACAAAGCATTACCTTGACATTATATTGATTCTGTTCAGAAGCGGATCTCTGAAGGAATGGCCTATAGGTATGTCTTTAAGTTCATTGCCAATTCTCAAATCAAGAGAATTTTCATTTATAGCCTTTATTAAATTTATATTTACAATAAATGAACGGTGCACTCTTATAAAAGTTCCTGAAGGCAACTGATTTTCAATAGCCTTCATTGTAAAATGAATTGTAAACTTTTCATCTTTGGTGTTTAACAGAACATAATTCTCAAGAGCTTCAATGTAAACTATGTCGCTAATTTTCAGCTTGATTAAAGCTGAGCCTTTCTTAATAAATATCTCGTTAGTTTCATTGTTGCTCACTTCCCTGTTTGCAAAAAAACGCAGTGCCTTATCAACAGCCTTGCAGAATCTTGAAAAAGTAACAGGCTTAAGCAGATAATCAACAACATTGAATTCGAATGCTTTGAAGCATCTCTGTCATCAGGTGATACAATTATTATATTTGCCTGATGTCCGAAAGTATTGATAAAATTAAAAAGATCCATCTCAGGTAAATCAACATCAAGAAAGATAAGGTCAATATCATGTCTTTTTGATAATTGATCCCTGATTGAAACTGAATCACTGAAAGTCCCTATCAGATTCAGAGAAGAAGACTTTCCGATATATTCTTCCAGAATCTGGCTGGTTTTATTATTTGCGCATATTATGCAATTCATAAATGCGAATTTAGTTAATATTATTAAATCAATGGTAATGACTTTATTCTTAAACATAGTCAAATGAGTTAATTTATCATTTTGCTATTTTAATTTAAGAAAGATTCTCCCGATCCTCTCTTTGACCTGTTATGGATTCTGTTAAATCCCCTGGCGAATATAGATCAGCTGTCCTGTTATCGGAGTATTTTGAAACCAATAAAAAAAAAGTAAAATAAAATTCCCGGAAACCGGCAGAATTTACTTCTAAAGAAAAATTTTAAAATCATTTATTAATGAGAATAATACAGTACCAAATATTATTAAAATCAGCTTAGTTGATATATATTTGGCATGTTAATTTAAAACATAAAAGCACTCTTAAAATCAAAATTCAGAACCCGGGAAATGCTCTTTTACAAGTACAAAATAATTCCCACAGGGTGGTTTTGCAGAGTCTGACACTACTAACAGTTAAAAACAAATACTCCATAATATCTGATAGTTACATAATGTTATATTCAGTAATAATGTGTAAGTTAGTTTCTTTAACAGCGAATAGCAAAAAAATTAAAATCTCAATAAATCATAAACCTTAAATTCTTTTCATGAAATATATATTAATACTAATGATAATGGCCTGTCAGATTTTCGCTACAAATTTGAAAGCACAGGTAACCGGAAGTTTTGGTGATTCAAGAGATGGTAAAAATTATAAAACTTTGACAATAAACAATCAGACCTGGATGGCAGAAAACCTTGCCTACAAAGCTGATAGCGGATGCTGGGAATATGATAATGAACATGATAAGGCCACATATGGCTGTTTATATACATGGGAATCGGCAAAAAGGGTATGTCCTTCAGGGTGGCATCTGCCATCAAATTATGAGTTTACTGTACTTACTAACTTCCTGGGTGGAGACAGTATTGCCGGTAAAGAGTTGAAAGAGACAGGTACATTACATTGGGAAAGCCCGAATAAGGAAGCAACCAATAAAATAGGATTTACTGCTTTGCCGGGCGGTTATATGGATATTAACAGCAATAAAATTATGAATATCAGTAAAAATGCTATCTGGTGGAGTTCTACCGAATATAATCAGGATAACGCATGTAACCTGATATTGGGGTCGGGTTACAAACGTGCAGTCAGGGGAAAAGGCCCAAAGAGATTCGGCCTTTCCGTTCGCTGTATCAAAGATTGACAGGCCTTAGGTAGTTTTTAATCCTGACGTGAAAAGGGACATTGTAATTTATTTTTTCAAATTCTGTTCTGGTGTTGATTATATTTATAATTTTGCTTCCTCTTTAAAACTAATATTAATTGATTTAAAAAGGTAGTTTGACAGGAAGAATAAAGTAATCAGGGTCATTAAGAATCCGGTTAAAACAAATTGTGCCCTGAATTAAGTTGATTAATGATTGGAGATTTGATTAAAGTATAAATAACTTACAAATTAATTTTAAATATTATGCTTGATTTTAGTAGCCCGATGCACCTGATTTTAATACTTTTAGTTGTAGTATTATTATTTGGGGGGAGGAAGATTCCCGAATTGATGAAAGGTATAGGTGAAGGTATGCGCGAATTCAAGAAAGCTTCGCGTCTGAATGATGAACCTGAAAAGAAAGAATCCGAGACAAAAGACAGTGATATTAAAGTCTCTGAGAAAAAATAACAGGAGTTCCTTTTCACATAAATTGACCATTATCATTTATTGGTATAATTTATTTGTGAAATCCGGTGATTTTTATTCTTGATTCCGGTTTACCAAAACAGTCTGTTTCTGTTTAAATGGACTTATTTTATCCATTGATATTGTGATACTTATATTCCGATTCAGACATTTTGGTATGTTTGGAATCATATATTCTGTTTGCTCATATTTAAGGCTTAAAGCTTGGTCAGAATTGGCAGCATTAAATTCGGAGTGTATTCAGAACTATAAAAAAAGAAATAAAAAATATCAAGACCCTGAGTATTACTGATTTATTGAATAAACAGACTCTGGAATGATATTTAACGAATTAAAGGAATTAAAGATAATAAAGGCTCCAAAGTCAATTGAAAATCATGTATAAAATTCTTGCCCCAGCTTAATGAAGAAGTTTAAAAAGGTTATGGCAACCATATTATTGATAATTCTATTAATTCTGATGTTGAGAGTATTATCAGTTCTGGGAAAAGTAATTGGATTATTGATGCTGATAGTTTTAATCCTTTTATTTGGAGGAATGTTTCTTTAAATTACACAATTTTCATAAATCCAGGCTGCCTGTTCCCTGTTTCAAGAATGCACTTTGTACAGGATAATTCGAATGCCCAATTTTCAAGCTCTCGAAGGATCTTTGTTGCTATTCCTCTTTTTCAGTGTACAAAAGTAATTAGAAATGAATATTTTATACCCAGCGATTTACACTCTTACTGTAAATATCAAAGTCTCTGTTAAAATCTTCTCTTAATATCTCCTCTTCGAGAGGTATTACAACATATTGCAAATAAGCAATCGTTAAAGGAAGAAAAATAAGTGGAAAGATCTGTAAAAGTATTCCTGCCTCACCCAGATAAGCCAGAATCAGGCTTATATACATGGGATTTCTTGAAAACCGGTAGGGTCCTGTCATAATAAGTTTATCAGATCTTTCACCAGGGGTTGTCGTGTTCCGGCTTTTATGAAAAATGACAAGACTCCATGTTGCAAAAACAGCTCCCAGCACAAAAAGTATGATACCGGCTATCCTTATGAATAATTCTGGTCCGGATGGATGAATATGAACCTTAAAAATAAATTGTGGTATAAGGCCGAATAAATAGGTCATGACAAATACCCATGGGACAGGAATATGCAATAGCATTCTGATGAGCTTTGGCCTTTTTTTATTTTGATACAAATGAATATTCATTGCCTTTCAGTCGAATATAAAATTCTCTTTTCCATCAGAAGTGAACAAATATACTGATAAATGATAAGCTTTTACTTTCACATATTTCTTCACTTTAAGTTTCTTTCTATGCGTCAAATATATTAAAGCCAATGTTAATTTATAGTACATCCGTAAGGTAATCTATGTCAAAATCCAATTTAAAAATTATGAAAATTAAAAACTTTCTGGCATAAAATATACGATAAGTGTATTATTATATTATATTTGTATACATTTTCTAAAATTGTAACATGTGAAATGAAACGATCAGAAAAATATCAAGCCATTCTTGATGCAGCAAAGTCTCTTTTCTGGAAACACGGAATAAGAAGAGTGACAATTGAAGAGATATGCCAGGTTGCAGGAGTCAGCAAGATGACATGCTATAAATACTTCAGCAATAAAACGGCCATTGCAAAATATCTTATAGAAGAGATGTTTGAATCAGGAATCAGAAAGTATAAAGAGATATATAACAGTGATATTTCTTATGAAGAAAAGATTAAAAAAATTATTGATCTTAAGATGAGCAATGCCCACGAAATGAGCCAGGAACTGGTCGATGATATATATAAATACCAGGATGAAGAACTTGCCGGAACAATTGAAAACTTAAAAAACAGAATTATCGGGATATATCTTGATGATATACGCAAGGATCAGAAAAAAGGGGAAATACGAACAGATATTAAGCCTGAGTTTATGCTGTATTTTTTGAACAATTTAACTGAAATGTTTACAGATCAGAACCTGGTTGGACTCTATTCGAATCCTGAGCAAATGATACCAGAAGTAATGAGCTTTTTTTTCTATGGCATTATGCCCCGAAATAATGAGAAAAATAAATGAGGAACCTGAAAACAAATATTATCCTTCTGTTTATTATACAGTTTGCTCCTTTACAGGCACAGGATAGTACTTTTTTAAAATTTAATGGACAGGTGGATGGATATTCGGGATTAAACTTTTCATCACCACTCCAGTGGCAGACTGGCGCAAGATTTATACCCTCAGTCTCGATAGCAAAGCAATGGAAGAATAACCTGAAGTTATATTCTGAGATATCATTCAACAGCTATCTCGACTACCAGTTCACAGACTGGAAAAATACCGGTTCCGATTATAGAATCAATCCTTATCGTTTATGGTTAAGACTAAGTACCGACAGGTTTGAGATAAGGGCCGGACTCCAAAAAATTAATTTTGGTTCAGCATCCATGCTTCGTCCCCTTATGTGGTTTGACACTATGGATCCCCGCGATCCTCTTCAGCTTACATCAGGAGTTTACGGGTTACTTGGCAGATATTATTTTCAGAATAATGCAAACGTTTGGTTATGGGGTCTCTTGGGAAATGATAAAACAATGGGTTGGGAAATTGTTCCGACAAACGGAAAAATTCCGGAGTTCGGAGGACGGATACAATTACCTGTTCCTAAAGGCGAAGTGGCTTTATCATATAACCATCGGACAGCAAATCTGGCCGGAGTCTTAAATCCGGCTGAGATCCATGGAGCATCTGATTATCCTGAAGACAAGATCGGACTTGACGGCAAATGGGATATTGGTCCTGGAGTGTGGGCAGAGTATTCTCTCTCCCACAGCACACTCGATTCAGCATATTTCCAGCCGTGGACAAAACTATTCACACTAGGCATTGACTACACTTTCGGTCTGGGGAATGGATTATATATGGCATCAGAATTTTTCAGATACAGCAATGCCGGAGAGATATTTAACGCCGGCCTGAATAATACATTCTCATCTCTTACAGCAAATTACCCTTTTGGAATTTATAAAATTGGAAGCATAATTTATTATGACTGGACAGACCGATCGTGGTACCGTTTCATCAACCTTCAGCGGCAAAGTGATAACTGGACCTATTATCTTTTTCTTTTCTGGAATCCGGAGAAATTTGCAATCTATAATAACATTGTCGGGAACAATATGTTTTCCGGTAAAGGAATACAGTTTATGGTAGTTTTAAATTTTTAAATAACAACTACAATGAAATTAATGACAAAATCTTTTTAACCGCTAAGTATGTTAAGAAGGCGCAAAGTACACAAAGTTAAAACCTTACATTTCAGTTCTTTGCGACCTTTGCGAAAAATCTTCGCGAACTTTGCGGTTAATCGATTTCATCCTAATTAAAAACAAATATTTCAAAATAAGTTTATGGAAAATTCAACACTCATCTCAATTGAAGCCCTTAAAAAGTATTTCCCAACCCCGGGAGGTCGGTTCATGGCACTTAACGGAATTGACCTTTCGATTGGAAAAGCAGAATTTACGGGCGTTGTAGGACCTAGTGGCAGCGGAAAAACCACATTGCTGAATATTATCGGATCTCTCGATACGCCCTCGGAAGGAAGGGCAGTGGTGCTCGGTCAGCCTATAAGCGACCTGAATGTAAAGCAAGCTGCTCTTCTCCGGCGATCGAAGCTTGGATTTATTTTTCAGAGTTATAATCTTCTTCCGGTATACACTGTTTTCGAGAACGTGGAATTCCCCCTTCTTCTCCTCAAACTTGATGAAAGCAACCGCAGAAAAATGGTGATGGATTCGCTTGAATGGCTGGGACTGACAGATAAGGTAAAATCAAAGCCTGCACAACTCTCAGGAGGTGAATGCCAGAGAGTGGCAATTGCACGTGCGATGGTGAAAAAACCTGAAATAGTTCTTGCAGATGAGCCTACTGCAAATCTGGACGCAGCAATTCTCATAATATTCTTAAGAGCAATGGTTCAGCTGAACAAAGAATTCAATACAACATTCATTTTCGCAACACATGATGAAAAAGTAATAGGATATCTGAAACGCAAGATCTCACTGGTTGACGGGAAAGTTGCAAAGGATGAAATTCCAAACAATTAATCCCTAGAAGCATGAAACTGCTATTTAAACTTGCGGCAAAAAACCTCATTGGGGCAGGCAGGAGGACCTGGCTCAATGTAATTGTTCTGTCCATATCATTCGTTGTTATCATCTGGCATAAAGGCATACTCGATGGATGGAACATACAGGCAAGAAATGACATGATCAAGCTGGGAACGGGGGCGGACAATACTGGCAGAACAGCTATGACCCCTATGATCCCTTCACCCTGACTGAAGCACATTCAAAAATTCCTGCATCCTTTGATTCAATTGTATCAAAGGGCGACATGGCAACTATCCTTATTACACAAGGTACTATCTATCCGGAAGGTCGAATTCAGAGCATCCTCATAAAAGGAATTAATCCCGCCCAGAAAATTTTAAAATTACCGTCTTCAGAATTTGATGGAAATAGGGATGAACTCCCTGCGCTTATCGGGAAACAAATGGCCAAAGATAACAGATTAAAAAAAGGCGATATGGTGACCCTTCGCTGGAGAGATATACATGGTACATTCGATGCAACAGATATCAGAATAGAGGGTATTTTCGAAACAAATGTGCCGACTGTTGACCTGGGTCAGGTATGGGTGCCGCTCGATCACCTTCAAAAAATGATAGGAGCTCCGGGAGAAGCTACAATTTTGGTGAGAAAAAATATTGAATTGGGCTATTCGATGGCTGATGGATGGAAATTTAAGCCAGAAATGAACTTCTTAAATCAATTACTGACCTGATAAAAATTAAATCAGTGGGAGGTATAGTTTTGTACATAATCTTACTGAGTCTCTCAATGCTTGCTATTTTTGACACACAGGTATTGTCCATTTTCAGAAGGCAAAAGGAAATCGGCACTTATATTGCACTGGGAATGACAAGAGGACAGGTTGTCGGACTATTCACTATTGAAGGATCTCTCAATTCAGTGCTGGCAGGTCTGCTGGCAGCTCTTTACGGTATTCCTTTTCTTCTCTTCCAGGCTAAAACAGGTATATCCATTAAATGGAGCCACCAAGGAATACGGCCTGGCATTAGCGGACAGAATTTTCCCGGTTTACAGCCTGGGTCTGGTTCTAACTACCATTATCATTATAATGATTACAACAACAATTGTAAGCTATTTGCCTTCAAGAAGAATTGCTAAAATGAAACCTACAGAAGCTTTAAGGGGGAAACTGCAATGATAAGATTTTTATTAAAAGGAATTTTAAGAGATAAGCAGCGGAGTCTTCTTCCTGTAATAGTAGTTACAATAGGAGTAATGCTGACAGTTGTTCTTTATTGCTGGTTAACAGGAATATTAAATGACAGTCTGGAATTAAGTGCGCGTTTTTCAGCCGGGCATGTAAAAATAACTACTGCTGAATATCAAAAGAATATAAACCAGATGCCCAACGATCTGGCTCTTACAGGCGTCGATACTCTTATAGAGAAGCTTAAAAAAGAGTTCCCGGAAGTCAAATGGGAACAAAGAATTCATTTTGGCGGCCTTATTGATGTTCCGGATTCCGGCGGGGAAACCCGTTAGCAGGGACCTGTCATGGGTTTTGGCATAGACCTGCTCTCATGCGATCACTCTGAATCTGACCGTTTCAACCTTGTCAAAGCTTTACACAGAGGCAGGTTGCCCATCCATGCAGGAGAGATCCTGATGAGTGAAGAATTTTCACAAAAATTAAAAGTTAATCCGGGTGATACTGTAACATTTATTGGTTCGACCATGTTTGGCAGTCTGGCAATGTACAATTTCACCGTCTGCGGAACAGTTATCTTTGGCACAGAACTTATGGACCATGGCTCGGTTGTGATGGATTTAAAAGATGCCAGGAACTGCTCTGGATATGAACAATGCTGCAGGCGAGATTGTGGGCTATTTACCCAATAATTATTACGATGAAGAAAAAGTGGATCAGATAGAAATTAAATTCAATAAGCTTTTCCCAAAATCTGAAGATAAATATGCCCCCGTAATAATGACACTCCGAGAACAAAATGATTTTGGAAAAATGATCGACCAGATTAAAGATATTGGCGGAGCTATGGTATTTATTTTTGTTTTTTCAATGTCACTTGTTTTATGGAACGCTGGGCTGCTAGGTGGATTGAGAAGGTATATTGAATTTGGAACCAGGCTTGCAATAGGAGAAGACTATTCACACATTTATAAAACCATGATCTATGAATCGGTCCTAATAGGCATTATAGGCACATTAAGCGGTTCTGCAATCGGGCTGGCAATAGCTTTTTATATGCAGCAACACGGGCTTGATCTGGGTTCAATAATGAAAAATGCCACAATAATGATGCCCGCTGTATTTCATGCCAGGATCACTGTCGCAGCATTTTTTATCGGATTTATTCCCGGATTATTATCAACTGTAGCCGGAACGGCACTCTCGGGAATCGCAATATACAAACGCAAAACAGCTCAATTATTTAAAGAATTAGAATCATGAAAAAATTAGTTATACCTATGCTGGTGCTATGTGTCTCATTAACGCACAAAATCCCTCAGCAAAGGAAATAATAGAAAAAGTAGACAAAAACATGTCAGCCGACAGCAGGGTTTTTACTTCAAAAATGATCATCCATAACCCAAGAAATACCAGGACAGTTGAATCCAAATCGTGGAACATGGGTGAAAATAAATCTTATACTGAGTACCTTTCTCCTGCACGTGAGCAGGGAACCAAGATGCTTAAGCTCGAAGACCAGCTCTGGATTATTCTCCCGAAACTGACAGGATAATACAGATCTCAGGACATATGCTGAGGCAATCGGTAATGGGCTCTGATCTTTCATATGAGGATATGATGGAAGATCCTCATCTGCTTAATCATTACACAGGCAAGATAGATGGAGAAGAAAAAATGGATAACAAACTTGTTGGGTCATTACTCTTACTGCATTTACCCCCGATGTTGCATATCAGACACAAAAAATATGGGTGGATAAGGACCATTTTATACCGTTAAAAAAGGAACTTTATGCAAAAAGCGGGATGCTGTTGAAAAAGATGGAACTATCTGATGTAGAGCAAATACAGGGAAGATGGTTTCCAAAAAAGATGTTATTTAAAGATGTCCTTAAAGAAGGAGACGGAACCGAGTTTCAGATTGATGATATTACTTTCAATACTACAATTCCCGATTATATATTCTCAAAGGCAAGTTTAAAAAGATAGGCTTATTAAATTATTTTACCGTTTTCAATATGGAATCAGTTATTATCAGAAATTTTGTAGAAACAGCGCAAGCTCCGAAATAACCTAATGCTCCATTACTGATATTATTATTGGGATTTGCAGGAGTTGATCCAAAAATAGGATTAGTATGCAAAAGGTCCTCAAGAGTGCGGTAAAACTCATAGGTTTGACTATCGAGAAGATAAAAGCTGTACCAGGTCAGTATCTCCTGCCGATGCCCGGGCAACTCGCAATTCTGTTTCCTGGCCATTTGTATATTCGTCATCATATAACCGGTAACTTTCAGCATTAGTGGAATCGTTTGTGAACACCTTAACTCTGTAAAAGTTTTTTTCAGGTGGATCTTTGAAAAAGCAATGTATTTCATAACGGGATTCATTCTGATTACCTCCTCCACCAAAACCTAATCCTGTGTTCTGACTTACATACCTGAGGACTCAGGGGAATCTATATCTGGAGAGGACTGATGCATAGTTGAGGATCCTGTCATACTCCTGGTTGTCTGTTATAACCTTTAGAGGAATAAGCCTTCCCCCGGAAATCCCCTGTGAACTAATGAGGTAACAATAAAGACCTGAGGCACTCTTTTCTACCAGGGTGTCGATTGTACCGGTATTGTCTGATAATTACTACCAAAAGACCTGTAACAGGCGGCAAAACAGGCTGATTAAAATAACTTCCTGATTTGCTGAGTGTAACCGTATACGGATCCAGGGCCTATCATTTTATCAGTCCTTCGATAACCAACTTTGGAGCAGCTTCATTCAGATCGACATTAATAACTTTCTCACAACCTATAACATAATCATTGCTAAAATTGAAAAAACAATCTTAAATAAACCTGATAATCTTATTCTGGCTTTTTTTATCATAGCATAACGCCCCTTTAAAAATTTAAAATTATATGTGACGGCAGGAACAAACCGGAACAGCGATAATTGAACAGCCTGCATTTTTGCAGGATCATTTGGGTCTGGCTGAAAATCGATTGCATATGCATTTTCTCTTGCATAACATTATAAATCGAAAAATTCCAGTTACTCTCAAATTTGGCGGTTTTTTTGCGCTGCCAGGTAAGACCAATATCCAACCGGTGATAATTTGGCATCCTGTAACCGTTACGTTCGGTATAATATGGCACCACATTGCCGTCGACTACATATCTGCCGCTCGGGAATGTAACCGGATTACCGCTTATAAAAATCCACGTGGCCGAAAAAGTAAGCTTAGGAGTAATCTCGTACATACCTACAATAGATAATATTATTAGGCCTATCCTGTTTGGCCGGGTATGTATTGCCTCCATTGATATCGGGGAACTTCCTCAGGGATTTTGATAAAGTGTAGCTTATCCAGCCTGTCAGTTTCCCATATTTTTTCCTGATCAGGAATTCAGCACCATATGCCCATCCTTTCCCAAATACCAACTGTGATTCCACTTTGCTGTTCAGGATAAGATTGGCTCCGTTGCGGTAATCAATCTGGTTTTGAAGTGTTTTATAATAAACTTCCACTGATGTTTCAAACATGTTGTTTGAAAAATTCCTGAAATATCCAATGGTGTACTGATTGGCAATCTCAGGCAAAATATTAATATCACTTGGCACCCAAAGATCAAACGGGGTTGATGAAGTTGTGTTTGACAATAAATGTATGTACTGGCGTGTTCGTGCGTATGAAGCTTTGATCGAGCTTGAGTCATTGATTATATAATTCACCAGTAATCTGGGTTCAATTCCGCCGAAGGTATTATAGATTTTCCCCTTCGGATAGGTTACCGAATCAGTAACATCTGCTACCTCGTTATAAGTATAGACTGTTCCCGGTCCTATTGAACTGAAAAGTGAATAGCGTAGTCCGTAGGTTGCCCTCAGATGAGGTGTAATTGTCTGTTCATTGGAAATGTATATTGCATTTTCGAGTGCATAATGATTATCGACTGATCTGACATGGAAAAGTCCTGTGCTGTCAACTTTACTGGGAACGAAAGTATGATAAATAGAATTAAATCCGAATTTTATCGAATTGTTTGAATTGAGGTAATAATTAAAATCTTCCTTCAGGTTCCAGTCCTTGATCTGCGATATTACAGTCATGGTTTGGGTGCCCACAGCTACATTAAAATTATAGCTGTACTTGCTATAAATCAACGAAGTATTGGAAAACAGCTTATTGCTGAAAAGATGGTTCCATCTTGTAGTTGCTGTAACATTTCCCCAATTGAGACCCACTGTTCCGCCCAGGTTGAAATCATCCCTGCCCAGGTAACAGGAAAAATATAGTCTGTCCTTGTCAGAAAATTCATAATTGGCCTTCATATTAATATCGTAAAAATAAAGAGTCGATTTACTCGCAAGGGAATCTGGTCCATTATGCCGGAGCAGTCTAAGGAATAGATCGGCATAGGTTCTGCGGGCAGCTATCATGAAGGATCCCTTGTTTTTAACAATCGGGCCTTCAATAGCCAGGCGTGAAGCAATGAGACCGATCCCTCCCGATACATGGTATTCTTTATCGTTCCCTTCGTTCATTTTAATATCGACCACCGACGATAACCGCCCTCCGTATTCGGCCGGAAAGCCGCCCTTATAGAGCGTAATATCCTTAATAGCATCGGAGTTGAAAGTTGAAAAGAATCCAAGTAAATGGGAAGGATTATAAACAGGTGCCTCATCAAGCAGAATAAGGTTCTGGTCAGCACCTCCTCCACGAACATAAAATCCTGCATTTCCCTCTCCTGCCGGTGTCACTCCCGGCAAAAGCTGAATGGTTTTTAAAATATCCTTCTCGCCAAAAATAACAGGTATATTCTGAATTTCCTTTACATTAATCTTCGATATAAGCTGGCTCTGCACAACATTGCTATTTGTTTTCTCGCCGGTAACAGTAATTTCCTTTAAAGCGATGGATTCTTCCTCCATATCGAAAGACATCTTCATGTTATCTTTCAGATCAATTGGAACGATTAAAGTCTTATAACCGAGAAATTGAACTATTAATGAATATTTCCCTGCCGGCAGAGTAAGGGAAAAATAGCCATACGAATTGGTTGTAATACCTATTGTCGGATTTTCTTTAGGATAAATTATCGCGCCTGTCAATGTTTCTCCGGTCTTGGCATCCCTTATAAAACCGCTTATAGTTGCTGATTTTAACGTTTCATTTGCAGAAATTACTGGTTGTAAAATAACAGATAACAAAATAAGTATCAACAAACTGATTTTCTTTCTCATACAGTATATCTAGGGGGTGTCTTAAATAGATTATTACTCCTGTTTTTGTGTATCACTCTGTGCGATAAGTTGTAAATCTTTTTGCTTAATTGATTCTATGCCGAATCAGTCAAATGTGAGACATTCAATATAACAGAAAACCTTTCGATTTGTTGTGTGACCGTGTAAGTCTGAGATAATAATCAAATGCGGGGAGTCAACAAATTAAACTTTCATAAACCAAAAGGGCATCAGTTTTCAGGACTTTATAACCTTTGCCAGCACTCCCGGAACCTGGAGCAGATCATAGTCATTACTATAAATTAAAAATTTATCCTTCCACTCCGGGTTGAATTTTTCCTTATAATCCCTCTGTCCTTTATAAGTAGAAAAAGAACGGATTTTCTCATAGGCAAACTTCATTGATTTCTCTGTAAAATTATGAGGATCATCAAGCCCTGACATAGGAGCAAAGCCAAGATTTACATACCGTATGCCACAGTTTTTAAAATGCTTGAAGAGCTCCACCAGGATATGGTCCATTATTCCGTTAGGCGCGTCTGCCGTTTTCCTCAGCAAATCATAAGTACCTTCGTTTTCAGCAAAGTCAGGAATAATATTCAGGAAAGCAATGATTTTTTCCTCTTTGTTTTCAATTGTGATAACAGTTTGTTCCTTTATTTCCTTTTCAACGAACATCCCCTGTGAAAAAATAATTTCATCCCTTTCCGTTAGTTTCAGCCATTCATCACTTACAGATCTGAGTTTCTGGATCAAACCATCGCGGAGAGGAGGGGTATTTATATGCGTTGTATAGCCTTGTTCTTTTATTTTGTTAAGAGCGTTCCTTATGGATTTCTTTTCACCCCCTTCGAGGGAAAAAGTGTTTAGGTCAACGATCCCTTCCTGACCGAGGAAGAGGCTTTTTCTGGATAATTCAAAATAGACTGGCAGGCTTTCTTTTGGTACCCTGTAATAAATATCTTTAAGACCGTTCTCGTATGAATATTTTGTAAATGCTGCTATGCATTTTTTCATCTCTGCCACGTTCTCCGCAACAGGATTTTCAAGAACTACTGCAAAATTTCTGCTGACCCTGTAGGAGATATATGCATTTATCTCAGGAGGCGCAAATATGAATTTATCAGAATAAGTTTTGAAGAAGTCGAGAGCCGAATTTCCAAATTGCTGTGTAAGTATTTTTGCTCTTTTTATTTCATCATCTGTAGGAGTAACCCTGAATACATATGGCCTTACAAGAGAATAGATCAGAAATGTAATTGAAGCGAAGCCGCTTATCTTTATGAGGTAAATAAAATCGCGCGCAAAAGCGTCCCTTGGTATAAGATCGCTGCTGCCAATGAGCAGAAAATTCTGCATTGTGTACCTGAAAGACTGAATAATATTGAAATCAATCTGGAAATGTTTTTTATCGAGGAAGTAGAACCCGACCATTCCGTATAAAATGACAGCTGCCATACTTAACATTGCTGTCTGCAATCCTACTGTTCCAAGCCTTGGATTTGTCTTGATATGATATTCCTTTCTTGTCGCTATAAGGGAGCCGAGGATAAGAAGGGCTATCGTAGCCTCTTCATAATCAATACCTTTGGTAATGTTGCCGAAAACAGAAATAATGCTTAAACCTATCGCAAACCACCAGGCTGTCCGTAATCCTCTAAGCATAAAAGCTGCAGTAACCAGAAGAAATAATCCGGCAACAAATACGAAGCTGTTTGAAAAGCTTACAAAATCTACAAGAAGATAATCTTTCAGTACTCTTAGCCGATCCGGAACAGCGGGTGTCAATACTGAAATGATGTTTACGATTCCGAGAATAAAAATCAGGATTGCTGGAAAAACCCTCATTATCAATTTATCTACCTTTAACATAAAACTCACTACACCCGAAAAGAGAGGGAGCCAGAATTCAAAAAATCTGAAGAGAAGGGTTATGGCTATCGAATCGGCATTAGTAAATCCTGAATGGACAAGGACATAAACCATTGAAACTTCAATTGCTCCCAGTCCCCTCAGGAAAGGTGATATGATCAGAAATATCACAACAACAATATAAGCAATTATGGCAGTAGATACTGAAGGAGCAAAGTTCAATGCTATCATCGATATATAAACATGTGCAATCCCCACAAATTCGATCAGCACTGACACTAAAACTGTATAAATGAATTGTTTCCTGTTTATCTTATTGTTTCTCAGTTCATCAACAAAAAGTTCAGCCCGCGGATAAACTTTTAAAATCCATTTATAAAGTTTCCATTTTCTTAAAAGGGAATAAAATACATAAATAAAAAACAACAGAATAATAATGACTCCTCCAAGAGCATACCATTTCCCCATGCCAATACTTCCCCCCGAAACAACAAACAGGAAAGCCGGAACAGCAACTATCACAACCGATAGAATTCCAACAAAAGCGTAAATTGAAGAGGCGAAATATACCTGTGTCCTGGTTATCCCCTTTTTTTCTATTTCATTACTGAAAAATGCCAGGGAGGATACAGCACCGGCCGGTAAAAAAACACTGATAAAATTACGTTTCAGGAAAAGAATAATAGCATCCCAGAGGTTCAGCTTTGTGTCAATTGAAGCAAAAGAAGTAACGTACATTACTCCCTGGATAAAAATATAAAACAGAACAAGCCCCAATCCAATGAGAATCCAGTATTTATTTGCGTCCGATAAAATATTTTTAACGGTCAGCAATTCATGCTTCTGATGAAAAGTGAACCACGCAGCAAGAATTATAAACAGGGCAGTAAAAAGGAACTGGGTAATGAGCTTTGCATTCTCATTAAGAAATATGAAGACTTTTTCCTTGAAAAAGTCTCTTACTGTTCCTGATGAGGTTTCTTTTATCATAAAATATCCTTCAAAGATATTACGTCCAGTTTATAAGTCTGCTCCGAATAGCATTTTTCTGATATTTTTTAAAAAATACAACAAATCCAAAGTTACTATTTTCAGAACGCATTATTATCTTTCATGGTCTTCATGATCAATGCAAGATTAAATTTATAGTGATGGTCTCCGGGAATTTTCCGGATAATTACAGGAGTTTCTTTCAATAATACCGGGAACTCAGTTTTTTCACCATCTCCAAAAATAATCAGGGTTGGTATGTTTTGCATCTTAATTATCTCATCTATTGTATTGTATGTATTCTGTTTGTTGCCCATACCCAGCATATTTGAAATATGTATCTCAAAATCGGTAGTTGTGGCCGGAGACATAAGGACCGTGGATTTAATTTTTGATTTTATTTCTTCAGGCAGATAGTTTACAATAAATGGAACTATTTCTAGCTCCCAGGGAATACCCAATAAGAACAAATTTTTCTCTTCCCCATATTTTGCCATAGTAATTCAAAGCTTTAGCAACATCTGAGGATGTTTCCTGTGGAGGTTTTCTGTTCCAGAAATACTTTTTTGAATCGAGGCCTACTGTTGGGATCCCACGCTTGGCAAGATTATCGGCAATTGATTGTTCAAATCCATACCAGCCTCCATCTCCTGAAATCAACAAAGCAATAGGAGCATTCCTGTCCTCGACTTTGGAATTTGTAATAACTATCGGGAGATTTTTAACCTCATCAATATTAACTACCGGAGGTTTATCATTTTCATATCTTTCAATTAATCTGTTATATGCATCTTTCCATTGAGGCATAAATTCGCCCCATTTAGAAAATCCATGACCAACTTTTGGCAAAGTGACTAATTCTGCATTTTTTGTTTTTGATACAAAACTGGCAACTGTCGAATAACTGCAGAATTTATCTGCCTGTCCCTGCATATCTATCCATGGATTTCCAAGATTTTCATCAGGTTTAAGAAAGAAACTTTTCCCCGGTACCGCTGCAGTTACAGTAAGGCCATCAATCTGGCAAAGCATTTTAGGGAGCTCCATGTCGGGACAAAACCCAAGTGATATCCCCCCTATAAATGTACCTGGCCGGGACTGGGCCAATATTCCGTAAACAAGAGTTGCTCCACTTGAATATCCCATAATTACAGGAGGCTTATAATCAGGAAAATCATATTTCTTCTCTACCTCGGTAGCCAGTTGAACAAAATCTGCTGCAACATTATAGCATTCTTCTGATCGCTGCCTGAGATCTTTATAATAACGAAGAATGTCCACCCCTATAACCAGGCTATTCATTTCAGAAAACGTCTGTGAAAACCCGATAACTCCAGATTTCCATCCTCCATCACCGGAAATCATTATTATCACATTCTGGGGAGTAGTAGTTCGGTTATAAATATAAATAACTCCAAAAGTAGGTACCTTTAATGAATCAATAGGGGTAACCGCCACAGCTGAAATTCTTGCAGATGAAAAAAGAAAAATGATAGCTGATAGAATAATTGAAAAGATTTTAGACTTCATTTATTTGAATTTAAAAAAAATTATTAGTCATTCCTGCAATTTGAGTGACTTGCCTTCAGGGGCTATTTTATGACCGCGAAAGTATTAAGTCAAACAAAGAAATTTGCATTGTTTCTCAGATCAGTTTCTTATACTTAATTCTTGCCGGTGTCGTATCAGCAACTCTTTTTTTATAATTCTCTTCATAGTCCGAGTAATTTCCCTCGAACCATACTACTTTTGAATTTCCTTCAAAAGCCAGCATGTGAGTTGTGACCCTGTCGAGAAACCATCTGTCATGTGAGATTATGACAGCACATCCTGCAAAATTCTCAAGACCTTCCTCCAGCGCTCTGAGAGTATTAACATCAATATCGTTTGTTGGTTCATCAAGAAGAAGAACATTTGCCCCTGATTTGAGCGTAAGAGCAAGATGCAGCCTGTTTCTTTCTCCTCCTGACAGTACACCACATTTCTTTTCCTGGTCGGCTCCTGTGAAGTTAAACCGGGCAACATAAGCCCTGGCATTCACCAGGCGGTTTCCAACCATTACGTCGTTCTGACCACCGGAAATCACTTCATAAACAGTTTTGGCCGGATCAATTGCCGCATGTGCCTGATCAACATATCCCAGGGTAACTGTTTCACCAATTATTAAATATCCCTTTGGTAGGCTTCTTCCTGACCCATTATCATTCTGAAAAGAGTTGTTTTTCCTGCACCATTCGGCCCGATAACACCAACTATTCCGTTTGGCGGAAGGCTGAATTCAAGATCTTCAAAAAGCAATTTATCATCAAATGATTTTGTAACTGACCTAGCTTCAATCACTTTATCCCCAAGCCTGGGGCCATTGGGGATAAATATCTCAAGTTTATCTTCTTTTTGTTTTACATCCTGATTCAGAAGATTTTCATATGCTCCTAATCTTGCTTTTGATTTGGCATGCCTTGCTTTAGGCGACATCCTTACCCATTCAAGTTCCCGTTCAAGTATCTTTCTTCTTTTAATATTACCTTTCTCTTCCGACTCAAGTCTTTTTGCTTTCTGTTCAAGCCAGGAAGAATAATTACCCTTCCAAGGAATTCCTTCACCCCTATCAAGTTCCAGTATCCATCCGGCAACATTATCAAGAAAATAACGGTCGTGAGTAATACAAATAACTGTCCCGTTATACTGTTTAAGCGTTGTTTCAAGCCATTGTACCGATTCTGCATCGAGGTGGTTAGTTGGTTCATCAAGCAGAAGGATATCAGGTTTTTGTAAAAGCAGGCGGCATAAAGCTACTCTTCTGCGTTCTCCTCCTGAAAGAACATTAACCCTGCCGCTGCTGTCAGGACAACGAAGGACGTCCATTGCACGTTCGAGCTTATGCTCAATATTCCAACCGTCGGCATATTCAATCTTTTCCTGTAATACTGCCTGCCGATCCATTAGTTGTTGCATTTTATCAGGATTTTCATAAACTTCCGGTTCGCCAAAACTGTTATTTATCTTCTCAAATTCCCTTATAATCTCCAATGTTTCCTTCATCCCTTCCTCAACAATCTCTCTCACTGTCCGGTTTTCATCAAGGAGCGGATCCTGGGAAAGATGCCCTACAGAATAACCTGGAAGAAAAGTAACATCTCCCTGGTATTCCTTTTCCATACCTGCGATAATTTTTAAAAGTGTAGATTTCCCTGATCCGTTCAATCCTATTATCCCGATTTTGGCACCAAGGAAAAATGAAAGAGAAATGTCTTTAAGTACTTGCCTGTGAGGGGGAATG
>CAVVGP010000210.1:0-9503 GCA_963747625.1 uncultured Bacteroidales bacterium
GTCTTACAGATTTGGAGCGCTGCTTCTTTTTATCCTGGTTATCCTTATGTCGTATACTACATTATTGCCGGTCAAAGACTATTTAATTACAGGAATATTTATTGCCGGATTCATGTATCTGATAAGGATTATAAGGCTAATGATAATTTTTCTAAAAAGGAATATATCAATATTCTATTTGATTTTATACCTTTGTGCGCTGGAAATTCTGCCTGTTTTGATAGTTGTAAAGTATTTTACAGGTCTTGTTTAGATTGGCTTGGGTTGCATTGAAAGTTGAACTTAAACTGTAAAGAGTTGAAAATAAAGAAGATTTTAGTCTCGCAGCCAGAACCCGTGAATCCGAAATCTCCATATTTCGAGCTGGCAAGAAAATACAATCTGAAAGTTGATTTTAAGCCTTTTAATCAGGTTGAAGGTGTAACATCAAAAGATTTCCGTCAGCAAAAAATCAATATACTTGACTTTTCTGCAGTAATCTTTACCAGTAAAACAGGGATTGATCATTTCTTCAGGATATGTAACGAACTGAGGACAGTGGTTCCTGATACCATGAAGTATTTCTGTATTACTGAAAATGTTGCTTTCTATCTTCAGAAGTACATAGTTTACAGAAAGCGTAAAATATTTCATGGAAAAGCAAAGTTCCAGGATCTTATTGATGTAATAATCAAACACAGGGAGGATAATTTTTTCGTGCCTCTTTCCGAACCCCACAATGCTGAGATTCCTGAATTGCTTGATAAGAACGACATCCGTTATACAATCGGGACTCTCTATAAAACCATCAGCACTGATTTTTCAAATTTAAAAGAATTTGATTACGATATTCTTGTATTTTACAGCCCTTCAGGAATTAAATCATTGAAAGAAAATTTCCCGGCGTTTGTCCAGGGTGATATTAAAATTGCAGCTTTTGGTCCGACAACGGCCTGTGCAGTTGAAAGCGAAGGGCTGCGGCTCGATATTAATGCCCCGAATCCCAAAGCCCCATCTATGACGATGGCTCTTGATGATTATCTGAAAGAGTATAACAAAAATTTAAGGTAGCTTTCACAATACTGACTTACCAGTAAATTTAGCAGGGTTTATTGAAAAAATTAGTTTTCAACAACCCCATATATATAATGAATACCTTCAGGCAGACGTTCGATAAGTCCGAAAAACTTTGCAGCAGGAAAATCATCGAAATGCTGTTTGAAACCGGAAATATTTTCCACACTTCACTATTTAAGGTAGTCTGGAATATAAGCCAGATACCCATTCCAGGTCCGGCACAAGTTGCATTCAGTGTTTCAAAAAGAGGATTCAGGCTTGCTGTGACAAGAAATCTTATCAAAAGAAGGCTCAGAGAAGCTTACCGGAAAAATAAACATACGCTATATAATCATCTCCGCTCCCAAAACATTAATCTTGTTTTCATTGTTATCCTCAAAGGAAATAGTGTTCCTGATTTTGAGACAATTGAAAAATCAATCAGGGAGGTGTTAAACAGACTTACATTTATTACCAGGAAGGATGGAAAATAATGTTAAATTTCTCTTAATTGTTTCTTTATCAAAACACTTCCCGATTTTTCTTTTTAATTTCGCCGTTCTTAATTTAGAAATATAAGTTATGAAAAAGGTACGTTCCGTCAGGATAATAATTGTTGTTTCCCTGTTGCTTATTGCAGGAATAAGTACAGGTTTCCTGGTCAGCAAGGAAACAAGGGATTTCAGAATTGCTAAAAACCTTGATATATTCTTTTCTCTCTTCAGGGAGCTGAATACTTTTTATGTAGATACAATCAATCCTGATAAACTTATAAAAACAGGTATCGACGACATGCTTAAAACACTTGATCCCTATACAGTATTTTTCCCAGAATCTGAGGCTGATGACTTCGCAATTATGACTACCGGAAAATATGGCGGAATAGGATCTCTTGTCAGAAGTTCGGGTGATTATGTTGTTATAAATGAAGTATATAAAGGATTCCCGGCTGATAAGGCAGGGATAAAGGCCGGAGATCTTTTAATTAAGGTCGATGGAACTTCTCTTAAGGGTTTGCCAACTGATAAAGTAAGTGAAATATTGAAAGGAAATCCCGGTACTGAGATCCATGTGACAATTGAAAGAAACGGGGAACAGACAGATTTTGTTCTTAAACGAGAAAAAATCGTTATGCCGCCGGTTCCATATTACGGGATGATTGATTCAAAAACCGGATATATCCGTTTTACCAATTTCACTCAGGGTTGTATTGATGATGTAAAGAATGCCCTTGTTGACCTGAAAAGCAAAAATGCCCAGCAAATTATACTCGATCTGAGGGGTAATCCGGGGGGCTTGCTGACAGAAGCTGTTGAAATAGTAAATCTTTTTGTTGCAGAGGGAAATGAAGTCGTATCCACAAAAGGTAAAGTCAATCAGTTTGATGAAGACTTTAAGACAACAAAACAACCTGTGGATGATAAAATTCCTCTTGCAATAATTATCAACAGAGGTTCTGCATCAGCATCAGAGATAGTAGCCGGGGCAATTCAGGATCTTGACAGGGGTGTAATTGTGGGCCAGAGATCATATGGAAAAGGACTTGTCCAGATAACCCGCCCTTTGAGCTATAACACTCAGCTTAAAGTTACCACTGCAAAATATTACATTCCAAGCGGAAGATGCATACAGGCCATTGACTTCTCACATCCTAATGAAGACGGAAGCGTGGGTATTATTCCCGATTCATTAATATCTGAATTTAAAACCAAAAACGGCAGGATTGTTAAGGACGGCGGAGGGATTACACCTGATATTGAAATACTCCCTGATCCTCTGAGCCAGATAACCTCGGAACTTTATCTCAGAAATTACATATTTGATTTTGCCACCGAATATTACTGGTCGCATCCTGATATCAAAACTCCCGAACAATTCGTATTTACAGATAAGGACTATGACGACTTTAAAGCATTCCTTATTAAACGGAATTTCAGTTATAAGACCAGTACTGAAGAGTCGCTTAATGAACTTATAGCTAACGCCAAAAAGGAAAAATATTATGACATTCACAAGGAGTTGTTCAATGACCTGGAAAAAGATATTACACATAACCTTGATAAAGATCTGATGCTTTTCAGGAGTGAAATAACCGAACTTCTTGAAGATGAAATTATAAGTCGCTATTTCTATGAAAGCGGGGCAATTAAATGGACAATAAAAAAGGATGAACAGATATCGAAGGCCCTCGATATATTGAATAATAAAGAAGAGTACAACGATATACTTAAGGGTACAGCCGGGGCAATTTTAGTATCAAGAAAAAATGATCCGGCTCCCTTAAAAACAGAATCCCTGAAAAGCATAAAAAACATGTAAATTCTATAATTATTTACAGATTAACTCTTTGATGCTTCAAAGAAGCGATTCTTTTAACCTCATGGATAATTTTTACAACAAACATGCCTGCAGGCCGGGACCATATTATTTCTTAGCGGTAAAATTCAATTCATATTATCACAAAGTCAATAAAATAAGCGAAGAATGGTTGGTTATTTCCAGATATGTGAATCGTCATCGAAGATCTCTTTTTTCCAGACAGGCAGATTTTCTTTAATTAAATCGACTGTTTTACTGCAGGACTGCATAGCCTGTTGACGATGACCTGCTGAAACATAAACAATAAGTGATACTTCACCTGCATTAACGATGCCCGTTGAATGTATTATTTCAACTGATTTTATATCGGGAAATTCAGAAAATATTGTCTTTTTGATCTTCTCCGCCTCAACATTTACAAGTTCTTCATATGCTGAATATTCTATTGCCCTGACTTTTTTGCCATCTATTACATCGGCTCTAACCTGACCAAGGAAAATCATGTGACCTCCTGAATCGGGTTTTTTACCCATCTCTTCAAAAAGATTCGATATGATCTTTAAAGAGACAGGCCCATTAGTCAAATATTTTATTCCCATTAACAAATCTGATTTATCCGCTGTTAATTCATCCACCTGCAAACGTAGGCATTAATGCAATCTCATCATCCGCTTTCAGCAATATATCTTCATCAGTAATCTCACTGTTAACTGAAATACGAAATTTGTAATGAACAATTTCCGGGAAGTCATCCTGGATCCTGAGCTTAAGATCTCCTAATGACTTCACATCATTATAATGTTTTATAATGGTTCCTGAAACCTCTGCCAAAACACCGAAGAATAATACTTTTACTTTCATTTTTTTATATCATATGTTGCCATTTTGTGCCTTGCGTCCCTTTATGGGAGAGGTAACTGCTAATGCGCCTCAAACCAGTTGTTTCCTGTTCCCCATTCGACTTTTAATGGTATATCAAGTTTAACGGCATTTGACATTTCGTCCAGGACCATTTCTTTCAGTTCTTCGAGTTCAGAGGCTGAAACTTCAAAAATAAGTTCGTCATGCACCTGAAGTATCATTTTTGATAAGAATTTTTCTGATTTCATCCGATTATAAATTCTCACCATGGCGATTTTAATAATGTCTGCAGCGCTTCCCTGAATCGGGGCATTAATAGCATTTCTTTCAGCATTTCCTCTCACGACCTGGTTGCGAGAATGAATATCCGGGAGATATCGTTTCCGCCCGAACATCGTTGTGACAAAGCCGGCATCCCTGGCTTTTTTAATACTTTCATCCATATAAATCTTAACGCCGGGATAGGAATTGAAATAGCCGTCAATAAGCTCTTTTGCCTCTTTTCTTCCTATGGTAAGACGTTCAGATAGTCCAAAGGATGAAATACCATAAATGATACCGAAATTTGCTGTTTTTGCCCTGCTGCGCATTTCACGGGTAACATCACTGATCTCCACCCCGAATATTTTGGCTGCAGTAGCTGCATGAATATCATTTCCCGAAAGGAAATCCGCAATCATGCCTTTATCTTTACTCAGATGAGCCATAAGTCTCAGCTCAATTTGTGAATAGTCGGCGGAAAAGAAAATATCTCCTTTTTCCGGAACAAAAGCTTTTCTTATCTCTCTTCCCCGGGCATCCTTTACCGGGATATTCTGAAGGTTTGGATTATTTGAACTGAGTCTTCCTGTCGATGCTACAGCCTGGTTGAAGGAGGTATGAATCCTGCCTGTCTTTTTATCCACCAGCAACGGCAATGCCTCAACATAAGTTGAAAGCAGTTTCTTTAGACCTCTGTATTCCAGTACTTTATCAACTATCGGATGTTTGCTAGTGAGCCGTTGCAAAATCTCTTCATTGGTAATGAACTGCTTGGTTTTGGTAACCCTTGCATTCTCGTCAAGCTTCAGTCTTATAAAAAGTATATCACCAAGTTGTTTTGGTGAGGAAATATTAAATTCTGTACCTGCAAGGGCATATATTTCTTTTTCAAGGGTGATTATATCCTCGCGGAGGTTTATGGTAATGGCTTTAAGATCTTCGAGGTTGAGAATTACGCCATTTCTCTCCATTTTAGCCAGCACACTTATCAAAGGCATCTCAATATCTCGGGCAAGATCTCCCAGTCCTTCATTTTCGATCCTTGGCGCAAAAACTTCTTTTAACTGATAAGTCACATCTGCATCTTCAACAGCATATTCCTTAAGCTTATCGACAGGAACAGACCTCATGTTTTTCTGATTGTTTCCCTTTTCCCCAATAAGCGACTCAATATGGATCGGGCTGTAGCCCAAATAAGATTCAGACAGTAAGTTCATGTTATGCCGCATATCAGGCTCAAGAAGGTAATGGGCTATCATGGTGTCGAACAGGGGGCCTTTTACCTCGATGTCGTAATTTGCCAGGACCTGAATATCATATTTCATGTTCTGCCCGATTTTAAGCGTATCAGGATTTTCAAACGCAGGTCTGACAATTTCGAGAATTTCTTTGGTCTCTTTTTGTGATTCAGGAAAATGAATAAGATACCCTGATCCTTTTTCCCATGAGAAAGTCAGGGCGACAAGCTCCGCATCCAGAGGATTTATACTGGTTGTCTCACTGTCGAAGCAAAATTCTTTGAGAGTGTTGAGCTTTTTGACCAATTCCCTGATATCTAAACTACTTTCAACATGAATATATGAATGTTCGACACTTTCTACTGTCTCTTTCTCAGCCACCGGGACGACTGATTCATTTCCGAAAAGAGAGCCCTGAAATGAATCTGTTGCCGGGGCAAAAAGCTGTTGCGACTCCCGGGTTTTTCTTATTTATCAATTTCCGAAAGTATTCTGGCTGCGACTGTCCTGAATTCCAGTTCATCAAAAAGAGCTTTTAATTTCTCCTGATCGGGAACTTCGAGTTCGAGAGCTGTTTCATTCAATTCAACAGGCACATTCTGTTCTATTGTCGCCAGCTTTTTCGACATTTCAATTTGTTGCCTGTTATTTTCAATAATCTCTTTGAGCTTCCCTTTAAGCTTATCGGTATTTTTGAAGAGTTCTTCAATGCTTCCATATTCCGAGATAAGCTTCATAGCCGTCTTAGGGCCTACACCAGGGGCTCCGGGAATATTATCAGCCGTATCACCCATTAAGGCAAGAACATCGATTACCTGGTCCGGCCTCTGAACATTGAATTCCTTCTGTACATCCTCAACTCCCCATAGAATTGACTCATTTCCGCTTCTCGAGGGTTTCAACATAAAAATATTATCGGAAACAAGCTGTGCAAAATCTTTATCAGGAGTGATCATATAAGTCGAAAATCCCTGTTCCGAAGCTTTCCTGGCCAAAGTTCCGATAACATCATCAGCTTCAAATCCCGGATAATCTATTACAGGTATTTTGTATGCTTCAATAAGCTTTTTGATATATGGCACAGCTTTTTTAATATCCTCAGGAGTTTCATCGCGATGTGCTTTGTATTCATGGTACATTTCATGCCTGAACGTTGGTGCCGGGGTATCAAAAACAACAGCAATATGAGTAGGCTTCTGTTTATGCAGGACCTCTTCAAGAGCAAGAAGAAATCCGAAAATAGCTGAGGTATTCAACCCTTTAGAGGTAACCCTCGGATTTTTAATAAATGCATAATAGGCACGGAAAATCAGTGCATATGCATCAAGGAGAAAAAGTTTTTTAGGAGTGTCAGACATGTTTATATTCTCATCTGTTTAAAATTTTGTTGCAGAGATGTTGCATGCAACTTCTCTACAACAGATTATCACTGGCGAACCATTCAGCAAATGAGTTCGCCGTTTCGTAGAGTTTCAGGCTATGCAATTTTACTCCTGAAGGAAGCTGAGACGCGATTCTTCCGGCAAAATCTGTTACCAGATTTTCACAGGTAGGCTGATAATCAACCAGTACTGTATTTCCAAACATTTTGCTTAACATCTCTGATTTTTCTTTGTCAATCTTACTGCTCAGTACAATTGAATGGTCAAAAACATTAATTATCTGTTTTTTAATAATATTTTTCAGATCGCTGAAATCGATAACCATCCCGTTTTTAGGACTATCAGGGTTATCCGAAGGGCTTCCTGACAATGTAACAAAAAGACGATAGGAATGACCATGGACATTTCTGCACGGACCATCATAATTCAGGAGAACATGTGCCATTTCAAAGGGAAATTCCTTTGTAACTCTTATTATAGGGCTCATAAATTAATGTTGATATAAAAACTATAAAGGGGTTTAATAATACCCCATGTTATCAAAATACTTTAATTACCTGCTTCACTGTCGCTTCCTTCCGGTAATAGAGACCATTTCTCTTCGGGTAAAACGGTAGATCGGGTCAGATCCAAAATATTATACAATATTAACCATTCCGGCTGAAAAAGGTTTAAAGTTTCATGATGGTTTTTAGCATTTTCGCCAATATATGGCTCATTTGATTCATTGAAAGCAATAATTCAGTAACTTTGTATTTTATTACTGGCTTAAGATCAGGGGAAAATGGAATATAATAGTAGAATAAGGCTTACTTTTCCTGAAATGTTTAACGAAACATTAAGGAAAAACGGGAAAAGCAATGCATATGCTTTTGTGGGAGAAACCCCGATTAATTACGAGGAAGTTAACAGGAAAATTCAGTCAGTTATAGCATTTCTTGAAATGAATGGCATTGAACCCGGGGACAAGATTGCGATATTCAGTTCAAATATGCCTAACTGGGGTATTGCTTTTTTTGCAATTACATTTATGGGTGCTGTTGCGGTGCCAATCCTTCCTGATTTTTCAGCTTTAGAGGTTGACAATGTTATTACCCATTCGGGCGCCAAGGGCTGCTTTTGTATCATCTTCACTTATATCGAAATATCAGGAAATTGTTTCTGACAACCTGTTTCTCGGGATATTAATGGATGATTTTTCTCTCATTTCAAAAGCGCCGGATTTATCACCATTTATTTCCGGGTTGACACCAGTGAAAAAATACAATATTAAAGAATCGGATCTTGCATCTATTATTTACACTTCAGGTACTACGGGTCGTTCCAAGGGAGTTATGCTCACCCATAAAAATATCGTCTTTACAGCACTTAAAGGAAGAGAAATTCAATATCTTGATGAGACCGACAGATTTCTTTCCGTCTTCCCTCTTTCTCATACCTACGAGAACACACTGGGGCTTATTCTCCCTATGCTTTGCGGATCGTGCGTTTATTACCTGAAAAAACCCCCGACTCCTGCTGTTCTTCTTCCGGCGCTTGAGAAGATCAGACCGACAATAATGCTGACAGTTCCTCTTATAATTGAAAAAATATATTTCAATAAAATCCTTCCTGCCTTTCGGGATAAATTCATACTTAAGCTACTTTATAAAATTCCACTTATCAGGAAAAAACTGAATGCAGCTGCAGGAAAAAAACTTTTAAAGACTTTCGGCGGAGAACTTAAATTCTATGGAATAGGCGGTGCAAAACTTAATAAAACTGTTGAAGATTTCTTCTAGAGGCAAAATTCCCATATGCAATAGGCTATGGACTGACCGAAACATCTCCACTGCTTGCAGGAGCTAATCCGAAAAAGTCGGTATTTGAATCAACCGGGCCTGCAATGGAAGGAGTTGAACTGATGATAAATAATCTTGATAAAATTACCGGGGAGGGGGAGATCTGGGCAAAAGGACCCAATGTAATGCAGGGTTATTATAAAGAGCCCGAAATGACCCGGGATGTGATTACACCTGACGGCTGGTTCAAAACAGGCGATCTTGGAACGTTCGACAATAACAATAATCTTTATATCAAGGGCCGCCTTAAAAAATATGATTGTTGGAGCCAGCGGGGAAAATATTTATCCCGAAGAGATTGAATCTGTTATTAATAATTTCCGTTTTGTAGTTGAATCGCTTGTCATTCAGCAAAAGGGGAAACTGGTTGCCCTTGTTCACATTAACATGGAAGAGTTTGAAAAGAAATATCAGACATCTCAAACAGGACGTGACAGAGCAGTTCGAGGAGAAAATTGATGAAGTCCTTAATGAATTACAGGAATATGTTAATTCACAGGTAAATAAATTCAGCCAGATAAATAAAGTGTTATTTCAGCCTGTACCTTTTCAGAAGACGGCTACAT
>CAVVGP010000211.1:0-10321 GCA_963747625.1 uncultured Bacteroidales bacterium
TACATTTAGATACTCAGTTACTGATTTACGGGTAATTTTAACTCCATAATAAGTGATCATTCTGAATACTACAGCGACTACATTGTCATCGTTTTTTGAAGTAAAGAGCATTTGATTTATATAATTATTAAATAATATCTTGTGCGATTCTTTTCCTTTGAGATGTTTAAAGAATTAAATAGGCTTTTATTTCTTTCACATCATCCGTAAAAGCAATTCCCTTCCCTTTTCTAGTATTTAAATAATCTCATTCAGGCATGGCCAACTTTAAGCAGCTATCCACATCAATAATTCCGCAAGGATCTAATGACTTTTAGAGGTGATTTTTTTTGATTTAATCATGTTAATCAGACAAGGAAATCAGACAAATCATTGAATGCTAAATTAGGGAATTAATCTAATATTAAATGAAAAAACCATTGGCCAATAAAGGCCAAAATGGGACAAAATCGGACACTCAGACGGCTTTCAGAGTACCTGGAAAACCAAATGACTTATAAATAATTTTCAAATGCAAAGGATCAATCAGGCCTGAAGGAAGGTCAAGTTTGGCTTTCTTTATCCATCGATTGAGTGTTTTAATTGAAATTCCGTATTCATTGGCAATTTCCTTTCTGGTTTTAGCGCTTAAAATAATAGGCTCCATCCATTACTTCAGATTAATATTCACTTATGCTTTGACTTTTTTAACTTGGGGAAAAGAATTTATTAATATGATATTAAGTCATTTTATTATAACGACATATCATAATTTACCTAATTAAACTTTTCAATAGATACGGTGCTTTCATATCGTAATCTAATGTTAATATGAATTGAGGATAAATTGTTACCTTTTAGAATCAATTTTTTCTTAAGAAATTGTAAATATCAAGGTGGACAATATAGACCTGGTTCTCGATATGTTGTATTCGTAACATCAAATCCTAATACTGGATATGGGGTTTCTTGTCACAAAAAATTGATTAAGTGAAAAACAAAAACCACAAAAGAAATTGACATTGTACGAATGACTATTTTAGGTAGTGGTTTTTACCAGACCAGGTAGATTTACGATAATACTTTATCTTTGGACATGATAAGTTGTCTAAATGGTCCCGAGTCCCGATATGTGGACGAAAGTTGTAGGTTTACTATAAAACAATCGAGATGGCGAGCAAAAACCACATGAAAAGCTGACTAGGTCTGTAAAGTTCGGGCAAAGGATAAGAAGTTTTGGGTCATGATGAATAATCCTGTCTAAATGTGCAGGAATTGTCATGTTATATTGGTAGTTAATAGATCAGATATGTTCTGGCAAAAAAGCATGTGTTTTGCAGTGACGGGACGGTTGTAGGGAGGGACTGCAAAACTCTTGCTTGTGCGTTGGTAATCATGGTGTTGTGGCCGCCGCTTTACAGCTAACTCGTTTATTGCGTTAGTAAATATACATGTTGTTGACGAAGAGAAGAGGATAGAAGTAGGTTTATTACCGCTTTTGTACATCTTATATTCCGGACTTCTGATCTCTGAATTATACCTTTTGTAATTGGCTGTTTTGCTAATCCGACATTAATACTGATGCGATTAGTAAACCCAACATTGTCAATTTATTAAGAAGGGAAATATTTCTGATAAAATAATGCATTTCAGAATTGCTGATCAACCGCCCCGAAACAAATTTAACTGGCAAAAATACCGGTCAAATCCTTCCTCCGGGCCTACGGACCCCGGGAAACGTACCAATCAACGCTTCGGCTTCCGCGGAAACAACATTGGCATCCTCGATTTGTACTCCAGGTATGATGCTCCAAAACGTATCTCCAACTCCCTCTCTTCATAAACTTTCACAAAAAAAAGCAAGGCCGGTGCAAAAAGAACCAATACCCATATCACAAATAATAACGACTGGTACCAGATCCCTAACGACACAAGAAAAGCCAGAGCCGCAAGTACCATAGGATTACGTGTCCAGGCATACATCCAATCTGATGCCAGTTTCGTGCTCAGCACTATCTAAAAAGGCGCACCAAAACCTCTAAGGGCAAGGTTTACCATTGTCAGCAATAGAACAGCTCCGGTCATAATGAGTAATATCAGTCCTATTTCAACCGGTATCGGAAGCGTCCAGCAGGACCAATCCTGATGAGTGGTTATTGCACTGATGATCGGTAGACCAAACAGAATCCCCAGTGTGTAATGAACAAATGTAGTTATCCAGACGGCGCGGCTTGATGTCGGTTTCCTGTCAAGAATCTTCCTGGCAATCCAAATTGCCGGAAATACCAATAACTCGCCTCCTGCTATGATACACAGATTCATTATATATGAAAATGGTTCATTGAGAACCCAAATCCAAATAAAAAAGATGAACACCAAAAGGACAATCCTGATAATTAATTCAACGATATGTTTCATGGTTACCTCCTATAAACAACCACTGAATAGGTTCCAATTTTATAATCTATGGCTCACCAGGTTCAGGGTAAACAAATTTATTAGAGAATAAGAATAAAAATTTTGACCAAAGGCCAGGATAAAACTTTAGAAAAATGGGAAGAACTGAAGAATAAATATTTTAATAAAAGCTGCTGACAATTACATATTCTGAATTCTGAAATTTCTGTTTTCTTTCGCTTTGCCCTGTGCTCTTTGCACTGAGCTATGAGCCCATTGCCCTGCACCTTTACCTTACATCCATATCCTCAATCGGACTCCGTATAATTACAAGATTCCGCCGGCTTACATGGGTGTAAATCTCCGTGGTCCTGGTGCTCCTGTGCCCCAGCAACTCCTGGATGTACCTTATATCGAGCCCGCTTTCATGCAGGTGAGTCGCATAACTATGCCTTAGACTATGAACACCCACATCCTTCTTAATGCCGGCTGTCCGAAGTGCTTGCTTGAAAACCCGGTAAACACTCTCAACTGAATACTTTCCTCCGTTCTGACCTTCAAACAAATACTTTACAGGATGAAATCCCCCGATATATTCATCAAGCTTCTCCCATACTTTTTGTGAAACCGGAACTATCCTGTCGACCCGCCCTTTCCCTTCCTTGATATGAAGCACATTGCGATCCCTGTCAAGATCAGTCAGCCTTATATTTGTAACTTCCGATCTCCTTAACCCGCAGGAATAAATAATCCATAATAAAAGCTTATGCTTGGTATTCCTTGTGGCATTAAGTATCCGCTGAACTTCTTCCTTTGAAAAAACCTTTGGAAGCGCCCTGCTTTTCCTTGGACGCTCAAAAAGCTGGAGATCATTATAGCTCCTCCCCGATATCCTGTAATAGGTTTTGATGGCAGAAATCATCTGATTCTGGTAAGATTTTGAATACCGGTTACCAACAATGAATTCATATATAAAATCTGATACCTCATCCATAGAAATATCCAAAGGGTCTTTGTTGTTGAAATATTTGAAGAAAACTTCCAATTGAGCCAGGTACGATATGTTTGTCCTTTCACTGTACCTGACCTCATCAAGATACTTTCTCATAATATCAAGACCTTCAAGCGCCTTTGAACCCAACTCCCTGCTGCGTATCATATCTCCCATTTCACGCCTCGCAGTTTTCAGCGATTCATCAGGCACTGATCTGATAACATTAACTTCTACCCCCTGTGATGAAAAATAATCTGAAAGAGAATCGCCGGTCATTACCGACAATGGTAATAAAAACTCCTTCGTGGTTTTGTTATAAGCGTATTTCCCAAACGATTGAATTTCCCTGATCCACTTATTGTCATAAAACCCTGTAAACTTTATTGAGAGCATTCCTTCCTGTTCATTTATCCTGAACTCAACCGGATTGAACCGCTTCCTACCAACCACCTTTTTAATAATTTTTTCAGGAGGGATTATCTCATTTTGTGGACTTATTGATTCGGGCCTCGTATAAGAATGATAAACCGTAGAATGAGGAATTTTCTCAGAAAAATCCAAATTGTGTGTTGTCACAGAAACGCCCGATGTGCTTGTTGGTGTGGAAACTTCATGTTTTTGTGGTGGTGCGGAAATTCCTGGTTTGTTTAATGAGGCTGAGATGCCCACATTGGGCGTCTCCAGGTGTTTTCCCCCCGATAATGGTCTGATTGTCAGGCCAGATATATCAATGTCGGCATTATCCCTGAAGACCAGGAAAATTTGTTTCAATGTTTCTTCATTATCATCAATATACCAGCTTTTGTAAGTGGCACTGTAACATCTCCCATTTATTTGTTTAACAAGAGAAGCGAGACTATTATCAAAATCAAATAAGACAAGTATCCGCCATTTATCACGGTGGAAGACTCTTTTCAGAGTAATCTTTTTTTTCATACAGCGAGAATATTAATAGCACTACTGAAAGATACTAAAATTCAGTGACTATTTCAGTAAATTTAAGAAGTTGGTCACACAAATATTTTGTATTCCCACTATTGTCTTTTGTCAAACCTGCTACCTGGCGCCTTCACTGAATTAGCCGGCAAGGCAAATTTTTGACGTCCGGTCCTGTCTTTTATCCTGATCCTTATCAAGCTTACGCCCCGTCAGTCACAGAAGTATCCAACTATAATGATCACATTTATAAAATAATACAGTACTTTTAACTGACTTCACGATCACAATTCATATTAAAATTAAACAATATAATTGGAATAATTATTTACACGCAAATAATTATTTATTGGGGCTCCGATGGAAAAGGATGGTTGGCAGACAAAATTTGTTACCGGAGTATCCGGGAAAGATCCTGACCTGAAACAAAAATGCATTTAAGGAGCTATTCCTGAAATTTAACCTCTTTCAAAAAATAATGCAGCGAGTTGTGTCAACTAGTAAGCTGTATAAAAACGACTGACGCAGATACTGCAAACCGCCTTTCCGAGCTTTGCACATTTCTTCCTTGCAGAATCTTCCTCTTCACAGGCAAAAATATTTATACTGCTTTCCGATTTATCCATCTTTTCACAAATAGACAGCTGCTTTGAGGTGCAGCCTTCTTCTGTCATCCTGCCTTCAAACAAGTGATATTCTTCAACACCTCTTTTTTTCTTTAATGTATAAGCTTCCATGGCTTAGGATATAAAATATTGGCGATTTACGGGAATAACTTATTAAAAGTTTTTCAGGAAGCTAATTTAATATAATATTTCCGCTTTAACTGCAGATTCCGAAAGCTATCGGAATGCAAAGGCCACCTTCGTATTGCCAGGTCGGGTAAAAAGACGTAAAGTTAAAATCTGTAATGCTTTGGCCGTCGGTTAAAACCGACGTTAATTGACATCTTACAAGCTTATTTTAATACTTAGTTGGAAGGAGACGCATTCATAAAATTATTCTCATCTTCCTGTTTGTTCTTGCTGAATTCCAGTTTTCCAAACTTATATGTAAAACTGATGCCGAATGAACGTATCGGAACCTCCCTTATAGTTGTGGAAGTATAGCTATCGGTTGAAATAGTGGATAATTGCCTTACATATTTACTGAACGGATTCGTAGCAGTAAATCCAAGCTCGCTTTTTTATCCCAGAATAATTTTCTTAAGGCAAAATTATAAATGAAGAATTGCGGAGTCTTGCCTTGTATATTTTGGACAGGAGAACTATAGAAGCCAAATAATTCAAACACCAGGTCTTTATTAAGCTCATAAGTTGCATTCATGTTGAACCTGACCCTGACTCCTGATGTCTGGTCGCCTATTCCAATACTGCTGACAGTATAACGACGCATTACCATTAAATTGCCTCTAAGATTTAATTTTTTTGTAATAGGATAGGAACCTGATGCACTAATGCCTGTATTATATTCCACCCCTACGTTTTGATTGTTTGTGACAGATACGTTTGTATAAGTTGAGTCACCAATCTGGTAAGTAGGGTAGAAAGTGGTCACCTGTTTAACATCATCAGTGTTTATACGTTCAATTAATGAGATGTAAATATTTCCACCCTTTTTAAACGTATTGCTATAACCGAATTCAAAATTATTTCCAATTTCAGGTTTCAGTAATGAATTACCAGTTGTAATGTTATAAGGGTCGCTCAGATTAATAAAGGGATTTAATTCCCTGTATTCCGGTCGTTCAATACGTTTGGTGTATGCTAGCTTTAATGACTGGGTCTTACTGAAATCGTGAGTAAAAACAATGAAGGCACAAGGGTACCATAGGAGGGATCAGATTACTTTGAGAATTAATATTAATTTCAGTATATTCATATCTTGCTCCTGCTTTAACGTTTAGCCAATTGAACAATTTAAAGTTACTGGAAAGGTACCCTGCATAGATCTTCATCTTATAAGTAAGACTATATGACTGTAACTGATCACTTACAAACTGATTAAGATCAGGGTCAAAATCATTGACATTTGCTATGCTCGTAATATTTTCAGTACTCATTTTTGCTCCCGTCTCTATCAGGAAATCCTTAGTCACAGGTTGTGAATAATCAGCTGACAAGCTCATTTCATTATCTGTCCCGGGATTGGTAGTCGAAGATCCTGAGAAGGGAATCGATTCTCCTATATATGATTGTGACTGACTATAATTACTGTAAGGTGTTCCATTGCTGGCATTATATGCTATTTCCAACTCCTGGCCTTCTTTTGCGAATTTCTTTTTGTAGTCGAGGCTGTAGTCAATGGATTTTACCTTTGAGCGATTATTTGAATTACTTATCGAGAATATGTCAGAAAGAGGATTCCCAAAATAATCATTTGTTAATGCTTCCTGATTAGTCAGCCCCGTGGTCTGATTGCTAAACTGGTTGTAACCCAATGAACCTGTTAGAGTATTATTTTTTGTAATATTCCAGTCAAAACCGACACCCGACCTAAAGCCATTTCTTATAAAATCTGTAGCTGCTGTTCTGAATCAAATTGGTAATAGTTTTAGCGACTGTATCAGTAGCAAAACGGTTTTGAGAAAATGGCATTTTAGATTTCAAGGCTGGCATTACCGCTAAAGAAAGCATTGACACCAAAACTATTGTGTCTTAAATTCAGATTCATGGATCCACTCTCGAGCCTTGAACCAGCAGTTAAATTAATATTGCCATTTACCCCCTGCATATTATTATCGAAAAGAATTATATTGATAATTCCTCCGGTTCCCTGTGAGTCGTATTTTGCTCCCGGGTTTGTAATCGCTTCAATACTTTTAATCTGACTGGCAGGAATAGAAGCCAATGCATCAGCAAGACTGTTCCCAAACACACTGGAGGGTTTCCCGTTGATTAAAAAACGAATATTGGAATTACCCTGTAATTCTACGTTACCATCAATATCCACAGTTACCTGCGGTACCTTTTTAAGCACATCAATAGCTGCACCACCTATTGAGGTTATATCATTTGTGACATTGTAGACAATTTTATCAATCCTGTTTTCAACAACCGGCTTGTCACCAACAACCGTCACACTCTGAAGACTCTGCATTGAAGGAGAAAGAAAAGTTGTTCCAAGATGAAACTGAACGCTTATTGTTTGACACTGTTGATATCATCCAGTGTTGTCTTTTCATATCCTATAAATTCGATATTGACCTGATAAGTGTCAAAAGGAATATTGGATATTGAGAAAGCTCCTTTGACATCGGCAATAGTACCAGTTATTACCTTTCCTGTCGGCTTGCTTATTAAGGTAATTGTTGCATATTCAAGGGGTCCGTTTGTGGACTTATCATATACTTTCCCCGATATAGAAGTATTTAGCTTTGACTGAGCGCCTGCAGGGATATATAAAAGCAGTAAAAAAACAGTACTTAAAACAGAAAATCTTATAAAATTTGAACGCATTTCGAACAGTGTTTATCAGAATTATTAAAATGTCAACATTTATTAAATAATTTGACAGTGCAAAAGAATAAAAAGAATTTGAAGAAAAATTGTCCGGAATGTTAAATAATCCTAATAATTCAATCTACAATAAAACGCAAAAAAAAGAGTTTTTGTTCAAATTAATTTTACCATTTCAGAGCCAGTCCAACCTGATCAACATTCTGAATGAAAGTGAGCTCAGGTTTAAACTTTGATTTGGATGTCAAATGATTAGACTTATACTGATAAGGATTTCCTGCCATCTTTGATAAATTTCTGAATATGAATCAATCGTCAATAGTACAACTACTTTCTGTTGTAATTCTGTTTTTTTATTTCCCGAAAGGTAAAAAATGAAGGAATCAGATATTTCAGGTTTTAAGAGTTTTAGCTGCTGGTCTGGGATGAGCAATTTTTACACACTTCTTTTTAAAGTCGAACTGGCTTATTTTGTGAACAGAATCGTTGTGACAATTTAAGCACTCAACCACTGTAGGTATAAAAGCTTTTGAGATATAGGGTCCTTTATGGCAGGCTTCACAGGTTACCCCTTCCTCTTTTTTATAAGTGGGAGCAAAGAAGGATGTGTCAAGTCCGGCACCTGTCACATGGCATTTTAAACAAACCTTGCTTTCCTGAGGATTTTCTTTTATCCCCGCTCTTTTTGCGTAGTGTGCTGCTTTATCAGAAGAAAGAATTTTAAAAGCATCTGAATGAGGACCGTTTTTCATTATATCATACTGGAAGCCCATATCAGCATTATTATGGCATACCGAAGCACATTTCTGCATGCCAATATACCTGTATTTGACTTTTTCCTGTAAAGGCCTGTTTGCTTGAGCCAGGGAACTACCAGTTATATCATTATCGATTTGAGTCAGACCGGTCAGTACAAGCCAGCCTGAGAGTGCCACTGAGGCTAAGAGTACTATTTTCCTTATTGCTCTCACAATAATAGAAATTTAACGTACAAATATAATCATTTCAACACAAAGATATCTCTCTGAAAACAGACTGGTTTATAATAAATACCAAAGATGAAGAAAACGGTTTAGCAAGGGCAGCTATCGGGAGCAAGCAAAATCCTTACCGACATTCAGATTGAATTATGTCCTTTATAAAAGTGTGAATTAACGAGACTTTTTATATGCCCGTCGTAAATCAGCTCGCCACGCGATAAACCGGTAATTGTCGCCCTGGCATTCCTGTCAGAACTGATTGTCATCGCAACATCATAAATACCGATATCAGTCACCACGCTGAACCGAAGATTGAAAGTAAGGTTTTTAAGATTTTTATCTATTTTCAGATTGCTGATACTTCCTTCGGCTGTAACACCACCGACACCGTTCAAACCCATTGCAGTAGCAGAGCCGGTTTGTAAGACAGCATTTTTTGATTCAACCTTTATAAAATTCAGGTCAGATAAAACCGGCTTTTTGTTTCCCCATCCATTTTCAAGATAATCTGCAGTCAGTATAAAATACTTATTTTCAAGAATTGAATCCAGCATCTGAAAATTTAAATACTGCCTGTTTTTCCTGGCCTCTTTTCGTTCCTGTTTGGTCATTTTGACGTCCTGCGAACTGCCGTTAAGAGAGATAAACAGCAACCCTATTACCAGGAAGAGGTTTCCTGTTTTAATAATTTGACGTTTCATAGCATTCATCTTAAATAATTAAGAAAATGAAGCAAAAAACATGCCACGATAAAAAAATCAGAGCTTATCCTGAATATGTTTTATATCAGCTATGTCTGGTATTTGCAGATCAATAATTATATCGTTTAATTCAATTTTCATTGGTTTGCTAATCCTTTAAAAAATCCCTGAACCATAATCCGGAATCCTTGATGTACCTTGCCTGAGTCCTGAAGTTAACATAAACCAGTCCAAATCGCGTCCGGTAGCCTTTATCCCATTCAAAATTGTCTGTAGGCGACCAGACAAAATACCCGTTTACATTTACGCCTTCCTTCTTTGCTTTTAAAACAGCAGCCAGGTGATTTTTGAAATATTCTATTCTTTCTTTATCATGAACTCTCCCGTTTTCACTTTGATCAGGAACACAGGTTCCGTTTTCGGTCACAATTAAATTTCTGACATCTTTGTATAAGCTGATTTTCCTGAGTATCTGGTATAATCCTTCGGGTATTTCTCCCTTTCCATTTCATTTGCAGGAACACCCCGTTTTGATGCAACTACCTCTTTGGCTCGCATCCCAGGCATAATATACTTTCTTGCAACAGTTCTGAAATAATACTGAACACCATAAAAATCGAAATCAAATATCATCCTTTCTTCATCTCCTTCTTTGTATAACGACCTCAATTTCTTTAATATCGGAAGAGTTTTCTCAGGATAACCAAGTCCAAGGCAAGGTTCAATAAAAAGCCTGTTCATTACCGCATCCATGCGTGCCGCAGCTTCAATATTTTTTTCCTTCTTGTATCAATGGGCTGAAATTGATGTGTTTCTAAAGGCGCGACATTTGCCCCGGGTACATTTTTGCGTACAGTCGCTCCATCCGCATTACAG
>CAVVGP010000212.1:0-13791 GCA_963747625.1 uncultured Bacteroidales bacterium
GAGGGCACTGAAAAAGTCCCTCGGACAAGATTATTAAACATTTAGCAGTAAAATACAGGTTGAAAACCTTGTATTTTACTGCTTTTTTTCGTATCTTAAAGCCTGAATTAAAGGCACTTAAATGTTAGCACAACAACAAAAAATTCAGCTTAGTACCTACTCAGATTTATATAACCTGATCGTACCCAAGGATAATCTTCTTAGAAAAATTAACGAACGAATCGATTTTTCGTTCATACACGATGAGCTGGTAAATAAATACTGCTTAAATAATGGGCGCAATGCTGAAAGCCCCATTCGCATGTTCAAATACCTGTTACTCAAAACGATATATGATGTTTCGGATGTGGATATAGTTGAGCGTTCCCTTTGTGATATGTCTTTCAAGTACTTTTTGGAAATGACACCTGAAGAAGGTGTCATAAACCCGAGTTTGCTTACCAAATTTAGGAAACTGCGGTTGAAGGATACAGATTTGTTAAACCTTTTGATAGGCAAGACCGTCTCCATTGCCATAGAAAAGGGCATCATAAGATCGAAGTCCATTATTGTTGACGCGACACATTCATTATCCAGGTCGAACCCATTGTCACCCATTGAAGTATTGAAGGAAAGAGCCCGGCAGCTTCGCAAGGTGGTTTATTCTACAGACGAGAACTGGAAAGGGCGAATGCCCGAAAAGAATGAAGATAATGATCTGGAACATGAGTTATCATATTGTGGTAAACTTGAAAAGGAGATAGAGTCAGATGAAGTGCTGCGGTCAATGCCCAAGGTAAAAGAAAAGCTAAACTTGTTGAAGGAAACCATTGAAGATACCCAGGATCATTATACACTCTCAAAGGATCACGATGCCAGGACAGGCCATAAAACAGCGGACACCTCATTCTTTGGGTTCAATACCCATATCGCGATGACAGAGGAACGTATTATTACAGCGGCTGTAGTGACATCCGGAGAAAAAGGTGACGGTCCTGAGCTACCTGCATTGCTTGAAGCCAGTCAAGAGAATGGGATTGAAGTAAATACTATCATTGGCGACGCAGCCTACGCTGGAAAGGAAAACCTTGAGTTGGCCAGTGAGCAGGATATAAAAATCGTTGCAAAAATGAACCCCTCTGTTACGCAAGGCTTCCGGAAACTAGAAAATACCTTTGATTACAATAAAGATGCAGGAATGTTTGTCTGCCCGGGCGGACACATGGCTATTAGAAAAGCACGTCAGGGAAAAAAAAATTATAGCACCAACCAAACAGATACCTATTTTTTCGATGTCGAAAAATGTAAAACATGTACATTAAAAAATGGATGTTATAAACCTGCCTCAAAAACCAAAAGCTATTCTGTCTCTCTTAAATCTGATGAACACCAGGAACAAATGAAGTTTCAACAGACTGATTACTTCAAAGAAAAAGCAAAACACAGGTATAAGATTGAAGCAAAAAATAGTGAATTAAAAAACATACATGGATACGGAAGGGCCAGTTCATATGGAATTGACAGCATGCAAATGCAGGGTGCAATGGCTATTTTTACTGTAAACCTGAAAAGGATCTTCAAATTATTGAATTAGCACAGGTTCCGATCCCCAAAAACCTAAAAACACCCCAAATAAGAAGCCCGGAAGGACTTTAACTCTAAAAAATTGCACTTCGCACTGTAATAAAAAAACTGGCAGATGAAATTTGGACTTCACCTGCCAGCTGATTTTTTTAAGTTCCTACTCTAATAAGGGATACTTTTTCAGTGCCCTCGTTTTTCCTTACTTATTTTTTCCCAGGTTTAAATGATTATTTATGGACAAGGTCGTTACATACCAGGATATATTATTACTAATGATTCTGATACGTTAAAAGGGCTAATTAAAGCGAAATCAAATTATTTGAATAGCAAAAGTTGCGATTTTATATATGGGAATGAAAAAATTCCTAAACATTATTCACCTTCGGATATTAAAAGCGTACAGGATAGAGAATGGTAATTACTATATATCGAAAGATGTTACAATAGATTCCTTAAAGCAAAAAGTTTTTCTGGAATATCTGGTAAAGGGAATTGTCGACCTTTATTATCTCAAAGACAGTCAGAAAGAAATCTATTTCTTAGAAAAAGATAATCAGATGATTCCATTATCAAATGACGCTTCAATAGTTACAATTTCATCCAATGATGGCAGCGAAAAAAATTATGAAAAAAAATCAAACCAGTACAAAAGCGTATTAACCTATCTTTTTCAAAATATCCTAGTACCACAGAAAAAATTCCCAATACTAATTTCACATATAAATCACTTATAGCAATCACAATTGATTATCATAATGCTACATGTCATGACAGAAAATGTATTGATTTCACAAAATCAACTAAGCAACATATGTTTATTGAACCGTATTTTGGTGTAATAAATTCCTGGATGGGACTAGCAACATCTAAAGATCTAGTTTATCGGACTAATCTTTATGCCGGTCTTCAATTGAGATTTATACCTTTTAAAAGTAATATAAGGTGGAATTTTTTAGTAGGGATAAATTATTCTACTAATAATTTTCTTGGTGATTTTAACAATAGTTTGTATTCAGCAGATTATATTGAAACATATCGTATTCACTCTAAATACACTATCATTCGTGTGCCATTAATCTTCGAGTATTCTTTAACAGAAACAAAGATACAACCTTTTATATCATTGGGTTATAATAATGTTTTTCTGTTAAATCCTAGTTGGAGTGCACTTAGGGTAGATAGAGGAGATAACTATAATGTCAGTGGGTTTTTCGAAAAGTATCAATTTGGTTTTTCAGCAGGACTCGGGTTGAAATGTAATCTTAATGCTACCAAGTATTTTTTTATGAAAAGTGATATTGAATATAGAATACCTTCAGTCAATTCTGGTAATACACTAGATTATCAAAAGATCTGTTCCTTATTAATTAATGCAGGATTCGGTTTCAAAATTAAATAGTATTATTACTCTGGTGTAATAACTTTTCAGCTAGCACTCTAAAGTTATTTAAAGCATATAAAGTCTATCTATGATAATAGGAGTTCTGGTATGCTCTCTTAATGTTGCAAAAGATAATGCCTGGTTCTGGGATATGCAGCTTAATGTCGACTCTGCCTATCTTAATAACTACTGAAAACAACAGTGCAAGGTTCGCTTGCCCAGTCTCTCTGAAAGGGGACTTGGTTGAGTAAACAAAAATACTTTGCATAAGATGTTTTTAATTCTAATTTTGATAAGCATTTTGTCTGATGAAGTTCTAACCTAATTAAATCTCATATGAAAAATATCTCAAGAATTTCAGGAGTCATCTTTCTAATTTTGGCAATTCTAATTATTAATTCTTGTGAAAAGAAACCTACTCTTCCTATACTAACTACAAGTACTGTTACTAGTATTACTCCAGTTACAGCTACTTCTGGAGGCGAAGTGACGAATGACGGAGGGGCCACAGTAATTTCGAGAGGTATTTGTTGGAATACTTCTCAAAATCCGACTATTGTTAACGATAAAACCAATGAAAGTGGTACTATTGGAGCTTTTGCCAGTAATCTTAATCAGTTAAATCCAAGCACTTTATACCATGTCAGAGCATATGCTAGTAATAGTGCTGGTACTGGTTATGGCAATCAGGTTACATTTACCACCCAACAACCTGATCCTATTTCTGTTACTGATGCAGATGGTAATATATATGACGTTGTAAGAATTGGAACTCAGTTGTGGATGAAAGAGAATGTTAAAACAACTAAATGGCCCGATGGAACAATCATTAATCTGGTAAAAACTGAATTTACTTGGGCGAGTCTTTCTGTAACAACTAAAGCATACTGCTGGCTTAATGACAATATTGCTAACAAAGATATATATGGTGCATTATACACCTGGGCAGCAGCTCAGGGAGCGTGCCCAACAGGCTGGCATGTACCAAGTGATGCCGAGTGGACAATATTAGCGAATCCTGCAAGGGTAAATAATACTCAGTTTGCTGGTTGTAGGATGTCTACAGGGCGAGTTCACTCAGCAAGGCATTTTTGCCCATTGGTGGACTTCAACACAAATTGATGCAGGCAATGCCTGGAATGTTGGTCTAGATATAAATTACGGGAATGAAGGGATTTCCAGTACTTATAAATACTATGGTATTTCAGTTCGTTGTATAAAAGATAATTAATCAGGGAAAAATGTGTTCGAGTATGCTCTCTTTATTATGTATGTTGAAAATCTCATGTCTAAGGTATACAAAATAAATCGCAACGCTCGCTATTGATTAGTGCGAGCCTGCAGCATCCAATTTTAATCAGCATTCGTATGTTTGCATAAAACAAAATTCCATTAAACAACAAGGCCAAGCCCGATGGGTTATCTCATAAGCCTTGCTTTAGTCATTCAATAACCCCACTCTGTAGACAGTCATAACTAAAATTTTAAGGTAAACTCAGATCCCTTATTAAGAGCAGAGTTCACTGAAATTGTGCCATTATGGTTCTGCATTATTTGCTTCGACAGGCTTAATCCTATCCCTGAACCACTTTCTTTGGTTGTATAAAATGGCACAAAAATATCTTCAATAATATCACCTGATATTCCAATTCCATTATCCTTAACTTGAATTATTGTACCATCATCGGCCCTGAATCATTTCAGGAGAATTGTTCCATTCTTGTTATCGGATAACGCTTCAGCAGCATTCTTTATTAAATTGATAAGAATTTGTTCAATCTGAGCAAAGTCAGCTTCTATTGTGAGATCTTCCGGAGTAACATTGACAGAGATTTTAATATTATCTGAAATGTTTGATTCTATGAGGAGTTTGCATTTTCGGAACAGACTTTCAATAGTGAATTTGCTTAAATTTGGTTTTGGCAGTAAAGTCAGGCTCTTGTATTTATCAACAAATTCTAATAATCCTTTACCTGTTTCTTCTATGGTATTCAACCCTGAAAGTGTTTTAGAAATAATTTTGTGATCAATAAGCAGCAATGGAACCTGGCTGTCATCGTCCTTCGTTTTAAAGTATCCTGAAATAACGGTCGTAAGAGAGGTGATCGGACTTATGGAATTCATGATTTCATGAGTCAGTACCCTGATTAATCTTTGCCATGAATCCAGTTCTTTTCTATCGAGTTCATTGGTAATATTCTGAAATGAAACCAGTTTTATCACCTTGCTTTCAAATTTCAGTTTGATGGCTTTTACTAATATACTTTGTAAGATATTATCAATTATCATTTTATGCAATATCTCCTGCCCGGGTTTTATAGTACTTATAATTTTAATTAACCCATCATTTTTGGTTATTAAGGATGATAACTGACAGGGTTGTTGAACTTTTAAATACATTTTTGCAGTCTTGTTATATATTTCAATCCTTCCATTCTCATCGAATGACAAAAGTCCGATATCAACGTGGTCAACCATTGTTTGCAGGAATTGGCTGGTCTTCTCATTTTCAATTTTAACACTCTGAATTATTGCATTTAAATCATTCATCCTGTCATGCAAATTTTTGAATGAGCTGTTCTTTGTGTTTTCAGAAAACCTTATAGATGAATCATTATTCTGAGCAGATGAAAAGAATTTTTCAAGATCAGTGTTTGTTTTATTAACCTGGTTTACCAGCAACCAGGTCTGTAAAACGATAAGGAAAATCATACCTGTCAGTGTATAATAGTATCCATGGTCAAGATGTTGCAGCACTATTCCCAATAATGCACAGGTTAATACAATTAAAGTTACCCGGACAAAGACATTGATGAAGAATCTGTTTAATACCATGGCTATAACTTTCTATAGGTTATATTTTTGCATTTTATTGTACATAGTCTGTCTTGCTATGTCCAGCTCTTTTGAAGCTTTCAGAACGCTTCCGTTATTATTGTTCAGGGCAGACTCCAAGGCCTGTTTTTCTATTTCAGCAAATGTCAGGGGTTTTTGCCGCAATGAAGCTTGCTGAGATGAATGTGAGATGATAAAATCTTCCGGCGTCAGGATATCAGATTCACATAATATAACTGCCTTTTCTATTGTATGACGTAATTCTCTGACATTCCCCGGCCAGTTATATTTCATGAGTTTGTCAAGGGTTTTGCTACTAAATTTCACACTAAATTTCTCGTATTTGGCAGCATACTCCTTTAAGAAATGCTCTGCAAGCAGAATAATATCCTCACCCCGTTCGCGCAAAGAAGGTATCTCAATCACGATTGTGTTAATCCGGTAAAATAAATCTTCCCGGAAAAGATTATTTGAGACCATTTCTTCCAGACTTTTATTTGTTGCACAGATAAGACGTATATCAAAAGGTATTGGTGTCTTTGATCCGACCTTATATATCACCCGGTTTTGAATTGCTGTTAGTAGTTTGGATTGCATTGTAAGAGAAAGATTGCCTATTTCATCCAGGAACAGTGTGCCTCCGGAAGCCGTCTCAAACCAGCCTGTTTTATCTTCTTTAGCGTCAGTAAATGCACCTTTAATATGTCCGAACATTTCACTCTCGAAAAGTGTCTCGGTGATTGTGCCAATGTCAACGCTGATAAATGCTTCGTCAGCTCTGCGTGAATTGTTATGGATCTCTTTTACAATTAATTCTTTTCCTGTCCCGTTCTCACCTATGACTAAAACATTTGCATCCGTTCTTGCTACCTTTTTTATCACCTGTAAAACATTTTCAATTGGCTGTGACTTCCCGATCAAAGGATCAGCTTGATTAATAATCCCTTTGTTTATCTGTTTTTGTCGGTCGCGGAGCTTTTTATTCTCAACCTTTGATTGTCTTAGTTTTAATGCTGACTGGAGGGTAATAATAAGTTTATTATTGTCCCACGGCTTTACAACAAAGTCAGTGGCTCCCTCTTTAATTGCTCTCACAGCCAGATTAACATCGGAATAAGCGGTTATCATTACCACGGAGGCTAAAGGATCTGATTTTAATATACGACTGAGCCAATATAAACCTTCATTGCCTGTATTAACCCCTGCTGAAAAGTTCATATCCAATAAGATAACATCAAACGCCTCCTTATTCATATAACTGATGATTTGATTAGGATTTACTAATCCTGTTAGACTGTCAAATTCCGGCTCAAGCAATTGGATCAGTGCTTTTAATACCTGTTTATGATCATCGACGATCAGTAATTTGCCTTTCATTTTGTGGTTTATTTTGAGAGTCTCTCAATTCCTAATGCAACCTGTTCGAAAATCAATATGTAAAGTTAGTTTATGCCTATATTATTGACATAATATGTCCTATTGTTAGGCAAATATAAATATTTTTATTTTGATACTATTGCTTAAATGATTAATTTTCAAAGAGTAAAAATTATTGGCATGGTAATTGGAAGAATAGGAATAAGGTATGAAAGGGAGAAGGGGAGATTGCATCGCGGGATCGCAATGACCAGGCAGTATCGGAAACGATCTGGAGATTGCTTCGCTGCGCTCGCAATGACTCACAAGTAATTAAGTTACGGATAACCTAGCACCAAGTAACCAGCACCAGAGAGAAATGATAAAAAACTACCTCAAAATCGCCCTCCGGAATATAAGAAGGTATTCGACATATTCAATTTTGAATATAAGCGGTATGGCTATTGGTATGACCTGCTCAATTCTGATTCTTTTATGGGTACAGGATGAATGGAGCTTTGACAGGCATTTCAAAAATGCAGATAATCTCTATCGTGTACTTGAGAAATTTATCAGTATAGATGGTCACTTGTACCAGGAAGCAACAACACCATCACCGCTGGCAGCAGCCTTAAAAGCACAGTATCCTGAAATAATCAGATCCTCAAGGTATACAGATTTTCCTATTTCAATGCAAAATGGAGATGATTATATATTTGAAAGAGTAGCCTTTGTTGATGATGACTTTCTAAAAATGTTTAATATTGAATTTATAAAAGGTGATTTAAATAGTGCATTAGACGGCCCCCATAATTTAGTTCTTACTGAAGAGATGGCTAAAAAATATTATGGCAATGAAGATCCGCTTGGCAAAATATTGAAGACGGGAGGTTTAACTTTTACTATAACTGGTGTTATAAAGAGTTTTCCGCATAATACTCACCTGCATTTTGATTTTTTAGGTTCTTATAAATTTTTTGGTTCTGAGAATTATCAGTGGAACGTCCATGGAGCTTGTTTTTCCTATATAGAACTCAAGCAAGGAACTGACGGTAAACTTGAAAGTGACAAAATTAAGGATGTCGTCAAAAGTAATGTGAAAGGCCCAGGTTATAATCCTGATATATTTCTTCAAAACGTTAAAAATATCCATTTGAATTCTTCAGGGAAATATGCTTTTGATATTTCCGGTCACGGTGACATTACATATGTAAGGATTTTGGGTATTATAGCAGTTTTTATACTCATAATTGCCTGCATAAACTTTATGAACCTTGCGACAGTCCAATCATCAATGAGGTCAAAGGAGATCGGCATACGCAAGGTGACAGGTTCGAGCAAAACTAAAATCATCTTCCAGTTCCTGGGAGAATCACTGTTGATTGTATTCGTGGCTCATATTATCGGAATGATCTTGGTGGAATTGTTGTTACCTGGCTTTAATAATCTGACAGCAAAGCATTTGTTTGTTAATTATCGCGACTCACGCCTGTATATTGGGTTAACTTCTATTGTACTGATTTGCAGTATTTTGGCTGGAGCATATCCTGCACTTTATTTGTCTTCCTTAAATCCTTTGAATATAATAAAGAGGATAATTAATAAAAATCCTGGCAATACAGGATTCAGGAGAGTTATGGTCATCCTCCAGTTTTCTCTGTCTGTCTTGCTAATAATATGTACACTGGTTGTTGGAGGTCAACTTCGATATTTGCAGAATAAAAACCTAGGCCTGAATTTAGAGCAAATTGGTCATTTCAAGATCAGAAATGGTATTCGTAGCGAGACCTTAAAAGCAGATCTTGCCAAAAATCCTGATATTCTGAGTACAACAATAGAGGTTCCTGATGTTTTTGACAAAGATGGGACTGCGGAAGGTTTTGATTGGGAGGGTAACAAAGCTGGTGGTACGTTCTATTTCAGCGCTCTTTATACTGATGTTGATTTTGCAAAAACTTTTAAACTTGAAATGAAAGACGGCCGGTTTTTTTCAAATGATTTTCCAAGTGACACCACCGCGCTGGTGGTCAATGAAAAAGCAACGGAAATCCTTGGATTTAAGGATCCCATCGGACAGGTATTAACAAGCAATGGTTCAAAATTCAGAATTATTGGAGTAATTAAAAACTTTCATTTTAAAACTTTAAAAACTCAAATTGATCCACTTATCATTATGAAATTATCTCCATACTTCAGTGGCAACTGCTATATCAGAATGAAACCTGAAAATATTTCTTCCACAGTTGACTATATAAAAAAGCTTTTTAAGTCATACAACCTTAATTATCCACTGGAGTTTAAATTTCTTGATGATGAGTATGATATGTTGTACCGGACTGAACAGAGAATAGGCAAGATACTTGTTTACTCATCTTTTCTGGCAATATTAATATCCTGTATCGGGCTTATCGGACTATCATTATTTATGACTGAGCTCAGGACAAAAGAAATAGGGATAAGGAAAGTGAACGGAGCTAAGCCGGTTGAGATATTCTTCCTGTTATCAAAGGAATATCTTGTACTGGTATTGATTTCAATATTAATCGCAAGCCCTATTGCCTGGTTTGGCATAAATAAATGGTTGCAAAGCTATGCATACCGAATTACATTAAATCCATGGATTTTTGCCGTGGTTGGCCTGATTGTTCTGTTTATCGCATTGCTTACAGTAGGCTTTCAATCATACAGGGCAGCAAGCAAAAATCCGGTCGATGCACTGAGGTATGAGTAGGAAAAGACACAGGGTACAGGGGAAGAAGGTGTGAGGTGTGAGGTGTGAAAGGGAGAATCAATCTGCCAGCAATAAGGCATAGGGTCCACTTAAATTGAAAAGAGATGATACGACACTTAATCTTTATTGGTTTACTGCTCTCGATTAATCATCCTCTGACTTATTGCCAGCAGCCTGATTATATAAGAGGAAAAGTTATTGATTCTAAAACATCCAATCCTGTACCATATGCGACGGTATATCTTAAAAAATCTCAGGTTGGGGTTATTTCAAATGCTGAAGGTGATTTCAGAATTTTGAATAATCCCGGATTCCAGTCCGACAGCCTGATTGTGTCCTGTATTGGATATTACAGGCTTTCAGTGGATTTCAGTGTTTTAAAAACAACCGGAATTAACAATCTAAAGCTTGTACCCAATATCTATAGACTGAATGAGGTCAGGGTAACTGCCAGAAAAAAAAGACTCAGCCCGGAAATTATAATAGCCAGGGCATTCAGAAATATTAAGAAAAATTATCCGACCGTACCGTTCACTTATGTATCCTATTACCGCGATTATCTGAAGGACAGCATAAATTATCTTAATCTTAACGAGGCGATCATACAGACTCTGGATAAGGGTTTTGAGTATCCATCAGATTCAAACAAGTACAGATTACTTGATTTCAAAAAGAATATGGATTTCTTAAGAAAGAATATTACTCCTTATTATGATCTTCCGGAAACAGATCATTCTGATGTGTCATTTAAAAGAATACCTCATGCAATTGTTGGTGATCAATACGGTAATGAGTTTTTTATATTGCTGGTTCACGATGCAATCAGAAATTTTGATAAAAGATCATTTTCATTTGTTGATACTCTCACGCAGAATTTTATCAAAAATCACAGATTTTCAACACCAGTTGGAATTTATGATGGAATTACATTATTATATAAGATCGACTTCACTGCAAAACGACAGATTACAGGTGATACCATCCAGATGAAAGGTTCAATATACATTCAGCCCGATGATTATTCAGTACACAAACTTGAATATTCCGGTTCATATTTAGATTCAGAAAAAAAGAGCAAGGAGATTTTCAATATTGAAACTGAATATGGGCATGAGCCAGCAGTTAATTCCAGGATGTGTCTTAAATATATATCTTTCAATAATTCTTTTACTATACCTGATGCGGCTGACAATAATTTCTTTAAAATTGAGAAAGTAGAATGGAGGCAAGAAGGGGGCCCTTATACAGACCTTCTGTTGAAGGATATGACAATTGTAGCTTATTTCAACAGGAAGATCGATCCTGTTTCGGGAAGCAAAATAGAAAATTATGACATGACAATCGGTAAAAGAAAAGCGAAAATCACCAGGATTAAAGTTGACGGTCCCAACTTGTATATTACCATAAGAGATGATAAATTCAAACGCAAAGAACTTGATTCCACTCGTTTAAGTTATGGAAACGTGAAAGACATTAATGGTAATATCCTTAACAAACGAAGAGATCTTGAATTTCGTCAGTTCAGGGAACTTTTTGTGCAGGAATATAATAAGCCTCTGGAATTTAAGAATAATTGTTTTATACAGTCTTTGCCCCTTGAACAGAATTGTGTTTCCAACTCTGATAAATCAGGAAGATTTTGGATGAATACCCCATTGAAAGCTGAAGAAAAGCAACAAGATTCTCAGAATCATTGATTGCAATTATAAATTTGGAATATGAATAACAATTTAATAGTATTAACTCCCCTTCATGAATAATCAATTAGTCAGTTTTTAAGAATTTGTTTAATTGAAAAAAATTATCTTATTCCTGCTTTTAACCAACTTTTGCCCAGCTGCTTACTCTCAAATAATTAAGGGGACGATACTCAACAAATCCAATAATTCCAAAATAAGTTTTGCAACAATCTATCTTAATGGAACATAGATTGGTACCTATTCAGATCAAAATGGATATTTTGAATTAGACATTACTAAATATAGTTCCATGCCATTAACTATAAGTGCATTAGGATACTATTCTATGACACTTTCAGATTTTTCAATAGATAAACCATTAGTTGCGGTATGCAACTTTAACCTCTTTATTTAATTGCCTTCGCCATCTGGAATACTTCATCATGACACCAAACCTTCATCCATCTATCGGGACTGGGGAAAATCGCGGCACAATATAAAAGTTAGTCTACAATATAACCACTTCTTTCGATAACGCGACCGCTTGTTTGGTGCATTTGCTTTTACGCGACAAAATAACCGACGCTCATGTAGAAGCAAAAAAGTCAATTCTTCTAGCTGCTTTTTATTAAATTTGATCGTAAATGCAAGAATCAATGACAGATGCACTTATAACATTTAAGAGACAATTGAAATAATATGTCCTACTTTTGTTGTTACTGATATATTCTACTGCTTGTCAGAATGATAAACTGGATATTCCTGATACAGGCAGGAAAATAGTTATCAACAGATTAATCACTACTGACAGTTTATTGAATATAAGAATAAGTAAGAGTACATACTACAATTATCTTACTAGTCCGGAATTACTGGATTTAGATAGTGCTGGGGTATATTTTTATCAGGATAACTCCTTTATTGATTCCCTCCACTTTTCCCACAGAATTTATATAGATCGAATGTTTTACCCAAGTAATTATTGGTCAAAAGGCGTATTTCCTTTGTCAGGTACAAAATCAACAATAACCTATTGACAATTTATTTGAAGGGAACCTTCAATCTGAATTTTATTTCAAAATAATCTTTTTCTGCCATGACTACCACTTTTGCCTCATCCTGAAATAAGTTGACACTTTTTAAATCAACATATTGGCATAAAGTTTGTTAACTAATTCATAATAAAACCTAAAAGCCTTGATCAAAAATGGGAAAATACATCTTTTTTGTTTTAGTTCTGACAGGATGCTTCATTCCGCCCTCGTTTAGCAAAAGTTTTATTCCGCACTTACCTTTTGCTGATGACACTTTGAAAGTCATTGAGAAAGTTTATCTTCATGTAGATCGTGACAGTTACTTCGCAGGTGATAATATCTGGTTCAAGGCATACCTTATAGATGCTCTGGACCACTTACTTACAGATCATAGCAGCAATCTTCATGTTGAACTGATCTCTCATTCTTTAAAAATCATATCAAGCAAGATAATTCGTCTTGATGGAGGTTTGGGTAATGGTGATTTCAAGCTGTCTGATGACATCAGTTCAGGCAGATATATCATACGGGCTTATACCAACTACATGAGGAATTTCAGTGATCAATTATTCTTCATAAAAGAAATCACTGTTATTAATGCAGATAATGAACAGACAGAAATTTCAGACAGAGTAAAATATGTTGAAAATAAAATTAAGATTAGCTTCTTTCCGGAAGGAGGGTCCCTGGTTGACTCTGTGTCTTCAATAGTAGCTTTCAAGGCTGTTGATTATAAGGGCAAGAGTTGCAATGTATCCGGTAAAATTTATTCTTCTGCCGGAGACTTGATTACTACATTCAAATCTACTCATCTTGGAATGGGTTCATTTTTCCTTAGACCATTACCGGGTTTAAGCTATTATTCTGTATTCAGGGGGGCCGATAGTGTTGATGTCAGGTCTGAATTACCGACCAGTTTTCATACAGGTGTAACATTTAGCACTTCAATAAATCAAGATAATGAGTTAATTATTACAACAAAGACAAATCCTAAAACACTGGCCATCATTTCAGGCCATAACTTATTACTTAGTTATTCAATATTCAATGAAGTTATTAATAGAATCCAATATAGGATTAGATCGCTTATTACCAATTTTGTAATTCCAACTGATTATCTTCCAGATGGTATATTGATGCTGACACTTACTACCCTGCATGACCTACCTCTTGCTGAAAGACTTGTTTATATTCAGAAAGAAGCACCTTCAA
>CAVVGP010000213.1:0-14088 GCA_963747625.1 uncultured Bacteroidales bacterium
CTGAAAAAGTATCCCTTATTAGAGAAAGTTAAAAAAAATCAGCTGGCAGGTGAAGTCCAAATTTCATCTGCCGGTTTTTTTATTACAGTGCGAAGTGCAATTTTTTAGAGTTAAAGTCCTTCCGGGCTTCTTATTTGGGGTGCTTTTAGGTTTTTGGGGATCGGAACATGTGCTAATTCAATAATTTGAAGATCCTTTTCAGGTTTACAGTAAAAATAGCCATTGCACCCTGCATTTGCATGCTGTCAATTCCATATGAACTGGCCCTTCCGTATCCATGTATGTTTTTTAATTCACTATTTTTTGCTTCAATCTTATACCTGTGTTTTGCTTTTTCTTTGAAGTAATCAGTCTGTTGAAACTTCATTTGCTCCTGGTGTTCATCAGATTTAAGAGAGACAGAATAGCTTTTGGTTTTTGAGGCAGGTTTATAACATCCATTTTTTAATGCACATGTTTTACATTTTTCGACATCGAAAAAATAGGTATCTGTTTGGTTGGTGCTATAATTTTTCTTTCCCTGACGTGCTTTTCTAATAGCCATGTGTCCGCCCGGGCAGACAAACATTCCTGCATCTTTATTGTAATCAAAGGTATTTTCTAGTTTCCGGAAGCCTTGCGTAACAGAGGGGTTCATTTTTGCAACGATTTTTATATCCTGCTCACTGGCCAACTCAAGGTTTTCCTTTCCAGCGTAGGCTGCGTCGCCAATGATAGTATTTACTTCAATCCCATTCTCTTGACTGGCTTCAAGCAATGCAGGTAGCTCAGGACCGTCACCCTTTTCTCCGGATGTCACTACAGCCGCTGTAATAATACGTTCCTCTGTCATCGCGATATGGGTTTTGAACCCAAAGAATGAGGTGTCCGCTGTTTTATGGCCTGTCCTGGCATCGTGATCCTTTGAGAGTGTATAATGATCCTGGGTATCTTCAATGGTTTCCTTCAACAAGTTTAGCTTTTCTTTTACCTTGGGCATTGACCGCAGCACTTCATCTGACTCTATCTCCTTTTCAAGTTTACCACAATATGATAACTCATGTTCCAGATCATTATCTTCATTCTTTTCGGGCATTCGCCCTTTCCAGTTCTCGTCTGTAGAATAAACCACCTTGCGAAGCTGCCGGGCTCTTTCCTTCAACACTTCAATGGGTGACAATGGGTTCGACCTGGATAATGAATGTGTCGCGTCAACAATAATGGACTTCGATCTTATGATGCCCTTTTCTATGGCAATGGAGACGGTCTTGCCTATCAAAAGGTTTAACAAATCTGTATCCTTCAACCGCAGTTTCCTAAATTTGGTAAGCAAACTCGGGTTTATGACACCTTCTTCAGGTGTCATTTCCAAAAAGTACTTGAAAGACATATCACAAAGGGAACGCTCAACTATATCCACATCCGAAACATCATATATCGTTTTGAGTAACAGGTATTTGAACATGCGAATGGGGCTTTCAGCATTGCGCCCATTATTTAAGCAGTATTTATTTACCAGCTCATCGTGTATGAACGAAAAATCGATTAGTTCGTTAATTTTTCTAAGAAGATTATCCTTGGGTACGATCAGGTTATATAAATCTGAGTAGGTACTAAGCTTAATTTTTTGTTGTTGTGCTAACATTTAAGTGCCTTTAATTCAGGCTTTAAGATACGAAAAAAAGCAGTAAAATACAAGGTTTTCAACCTGTATTTTACTGCTAAATGTTTAATAATCTTGTCCGAGGGACTTTTTCAGTGCCCTCGCTATCAGCTGACCCGTTTGCCACTGCCTTAAGGCTTGCGATTGCAGGAAATATAATCGATTTTGCCGCAAATGACAATTTTAATTTACAGGCAACAATCGATAAAGCACTTAAAGCTGAATTTGCCATTGATCATTCAAAACAACTGAAGCAAAAATTAGAAATTGCCAAACATGTCTTATATCTGGGAGATAATGCCGGAGAAATTGTATTTGATAAATTATTTATTGAAACAATAAAGCATCATGATATCACTTTTGTTGTAAAAGGAGCTCCGGTTATTAACGATGCCACAATGCAAGATGCTGAATATATAGGAATGAGCAGTGCAGCCAGGGTAATCTCAAATGAATATAATGCACCTTCGACAATTGTACATAAGTCGGGTAAAGAGTTTCAGCAATATTTTGAAAAAGCCGACCTTATCATTTCAAAAGGACAGGGTAACCTGGAAGGTTTGCTCCCATTGAACGATTCAAGGATTTTTTTCCTATTAATGGTGAAATGCAATGTTATGGCCGAATTACTGAATGTTGAAAAAGACGGTCTTGTTGTATTTAATATTTCCTGTTAAAATCGCACTAAAAATGTAAAGTCAGATCAGATCATGATAAGTTTTGGTCCTGTGCCCTCAAGAAGACTTGGAAAAAGTCTTGGAATAAACAATATCGTCTCTCCAAAGACTTGCTGCTATGGTTGTGTTTACTGCCAGGTCGGAAAAACTATTAAAAAAAGTAATAAGAGAGAAACTTTTTTTAGTCCTGAAACAATTTTTGAAAAGGTCCGGCAACATCTTAAAAAATTAAATAAAGAAAATCTTCCTGATTATCTTACATTTGTGTCGAACGGAGAACCTACTCTTGATCAAAATCTGGGCAATTCTATTTTCTTACTCAAAGAACTCGGCTTCCCTGTTGCAGTTATTACTAATGGTTCATTGTTATTTTACGAGTCAGTAAGAGAAGATCTACTTCATGCCGACTGGGTGTCGATTAAAATGGATGCCGGCGATGTCAATACCTGGCAGAAAGTCAACCAGCCTGCTCCAGGGCTAAATTTCGAGATACACCTCGAAAATATAAATCTTTTCAGTTCCATATATAAGGGCACGTTATGTACTGAAACTATGATTATCAAAGAATTAAACGACTCTGTTGAAAATTTTTCCAGCCTTGCAGAATTAATAAGAACCATTAACCCTCATAAAGCATACATGGCCATTCCAATCAGACCACCGGCTTTAAAAACAGCAATACTGCCTGATACAGAAATCATGAACTTTGCATGGCAGATTTTCAAAAAAAGTGGAATAGAAACTGAATTTCTAACTGGATTTGAAGGCGTTGAGACAGGGTTTACAGGTAATATATATGAAGATATACTTAACATAACAGCAGTGCATCCATTAAGGGAAGATACACTGGATAATCTTCTAAGGCACGATGATGCAAATTATGAAGTAGTTAAGTCACTAATAAAACAAAGACTGATACAAGTCACAAACTATAATGGTAAGAAATTCTACCTTCGGGTAAATCATCAACAAATCTGAAAAATGGTTGCTCCGGTTATTTTATATGGCTCTTCAGTACTCAGGAAACACTCAATAGAGGTTACTGAGGAAGATAATATATCAGAAATTAAGGAAATGCTCTTCGATACTCTTAAAAAGGCCGGGGGCATCGGTCTTGCCTCTCCGCAGATAAATGTTTTAAAAAGAGTCTTCGTAATTGACACCTCTCCTCTTGCAGAAGATGATATTAAAATTGAAAAATTTGAAGGGATTTATATTAATCCTCAAATTATTGACAGAAGTACTGAACACCTAATATACAGTGAAGGATGCCTTAGTTTTCCAGGAATTTATGAAGAGGTGCTCCGACCTGAAAAAGTTCTTATCCGATACCACGATACCTTATTTAAAACAATCGAGGAAGAACTTGATGGAATTAAGGCACGTATATTTCAACATGAATTCGATCACCTCGAAGGAATATTATTTATTGATAAGATAAGTATTCTGAAGAGAAAACTAATATCAGGAAAACTGAATAAAATTAAGAAACTAAGCAGATCATAATATGGAAAAGATTAAAATAGGAATAATTATATGTGACAGATACCATACATGTGCCGGAGGTAAATGTTTCAGGGCAGCTGCAAATCGTGAAGGAGCATTTTCAATCTACAAGGATCTGGAAATGGAAATTGCTGCTTTCACTACCTGTGGTGGTTGTCCAGGAGGGAATATTGAATATGCTCCTGAAGAAATGATGAAAAACGGGGTCACTCATGTCCATTTTGCGACTGGTTTAATTGTTGGATATCCTCCTTGCCCTTATATGGAGCATTTTAAAAAATTCATTACAGAAAAGTATGGCATGAAGGTAATTCTTGGAACCCACCCTATCCCCCGGAAATACTTTATTACACATAAAAAACTCAATACATGGAATGAAAAATTTCTTTCGGAAGCTATAAAACCTGCTTTGACGGACGAGTTAACCCGGCTAGATTATGACTGAGCGTATAAATCTGAGTCTGAAAATTTAAATGTGGTGCAAATAAAACTGAATAAAAATGCAAATCAGATTGCATTGTGGCTCAAAAACGAATGAAGCTCCAGTAGTCAAAAAGCATTTATGGAATCTGAGTCGATACTTCGTAAAAGAAAAAATAACAAAATCCGGAATAAAATTATAAATAAAATTAATTATGAATCCATTATTTGAAAAAATCCCCATGGAAGGGGTTAAAAACATTATTGTTGTAGCATCGGGAAAAGGTGGTGTTGGAAAATCAACCGTAGCGGCTAACCTGGCAATTGCTTTTGCACGTAACGGATATAAAACCGCACTTGTTGATGCAGATATTTATGGGCCATCAATTCCGAGAATGTTCGGCATTGAAGAGGCAAAACCGGATGTGACGGCATTCGGCGAGAAAGATATTATCTTCCCTGTCAAGAAGTTTGAAGTAGAAATCATGTCAATAGGATTCTTCATTGACCGCAACCAGTCGCTGATATGGCGGGGACCAATGGCAGCCAATGCAATAACCCAGCTTTTTGAAAACACGCAGTGGGGTGATATAGACTATATGTTCGTTGACTTCCCTCCAGGAACTGGAGATATCCAGCTGACAACTGTTCAGAAACTGAACCTGGCCGGAGCAATCATTGTTACCACACCACAGGAGATAGCGCTCAATGATGCAAGGAAAGCTACATCGATGTTTACAAATCCCGATCTGAAAGTACCTCTTCTTGGAATAATTGAGAACATGTCATGGTTTACTCCTGAACAGCATCCAGAAGAAAAATATTACATATTCGGAAAAGGAGGAGGGCATAAAATGGCAATAGAGTTTGACACGATGCTACTCGGCCAGGTACCTCTGGTTTCAGAAGTAGGAGAAGCTGCAGAAAAAGGATTAAGTGTATTCAGCCAAACAAACAAACAAGTAATGGATGCATTTGAAAAAATCGCTGAACTGCTGGTTGCAAAAGTACAAGTGTAATTATGGTAATGCCGGTTCCCTTTATCTGTTAAGTAAGGATACCTCCCCTTAATATTTAAACATAAACTGAATAACCCTGCTGAAGTGGCTATGGCAATTCAACTTTAGTACACTTAAGGACTTCTTCTTTTAAGATCCTGTTTCTGAATTCACGTTAATAAAGAAAAATCTATTTGACTTTACCTTGATTTTTTACTGAATTCATAGCTAGGTTAATGGCTTCTTCATCGCCGAGATATTTTTTAGACCTGACCTTTAAGTTTTCGTCCAAATCATAAATCAATGGGATACCTGTAGGGATGTTTATTTTCAGTATTTCTTCATCCATCAAATTGTCTAAATACTTAACTAAAGCCCTTAAGCTATTACCATGTGCCACAATTAATACTTTTTGCTGGTCAAGGATAGCCGGTTTAATCGTTTCATGCCAATAAGGCAAAAATCGTTCAACAGTATCTTTTAAACATTCTGTTGAAGGCAATAGATCTTTGTCTATTTTATTGTATTTCATTTCGTTGGATGGATGTCTGCTATCTTTAATATCCAATTCAGGAGGCCTGACATCATAACTTCTGCGCCAAAGTAATACCTGATCTTCGCCATATTTTTTTGCAGTTTCAGCTTTATTCAAGCCTTGCAGGTCGCCATAGCTTTTTTCATTTAGTCGCCATGAACGATAAACGGGTATCCAGGCAAGATCCATTTCATCCAAAACATACCAAAGAGTATGAATTGCCCTTTTCAAAACCGAAGTGTAAACTACGTCGAAGGTGAAACCTTCTTCTTTAAGAAGCCTGCCTGCACTTTTAGCTTCTTCTATCCCTTTATCTGTTAAGTCAATATCTGTCCATCCAGTAAAACGGTTTTCTTTATTCCATTTGCTTTCACCATGTCGTAATAATACTAATTTCATTTTCTATCAGTTTTTAAATTAACATTAATAAATATCGAGAATCAAGAACATAATTCCATTGATTTTCTTCTTTTAAGGGCATAATTTTTTTCGATTCCGTCATTCATAAAAAAAGAAGGTAATAAATCATTAATCAGGGTTTAACCTGGTAATATTATCCGAATCACATTTCAGGCATTGGTTAACAGGTTTCATTGTAACCATTGTTTCATGGCAGTCACAACACCTGTACCAGTAATCATCTGTAACATAATTTCCGCCATGGATGATGATTGCTTTTCCTTCCACGAAAGCTTTTGCAATACCTTTTCGGGCCTTATCATAAAGTCTCGTAAAGGTAGAACGTGAAATATCCATTTTTCTTGCTGCCTCTTCCTGGGTAAGATTTTCATAATCTGCAAGCCTCAATGCCTCGTATTCTTCATATAATAGATCAACAGATTCCAGTTTATGCATAGGAATGCCAAAAGGTTTGTAGCCTTCCATTTTTGGAAGTCCTGTTATTCTTCTGTGTCGAATACGGTTGGGCATTTTAAAAATCCGGAAATTTAATACTTGTGCAAATTTAGATCATAAATGCACAAATGTTCATATTAAACAGGATATTTTTAAATATAAAACATTAGAAAGAATCTGAATAATAAATAATTTTATGGCCAAAAATTAGATGGCTGAAAGAACTATTTGCAACAAACGATGTTTTAATAACAGATATAAGACTAAAAAAATTAATCCTGGAGGTTATAGAAAATGAGTAATATTGAGAACGTATCGACAGATGTATTAATAATCGGAGGCGGTCCGTCCGGTTTAGCCACTTCAATTCATCTGGCTGATATATTAAAACAAAGAGGCCAAAGCAACAGAATATTACTGATAGAAAAAGGTAGTTCGATCGGTAGCCATATATTATCAGGTGCAATTATTAAACCATCTGTTTTTAAAGAATTATTGCCGGAGTGGATTTTTCAGAAATTCCATTTAATGCCAAAGTGACTAAAGACAAAACAGTATTGCTATCTGAAAAAAGAGCCATAGCCCTGCCCATTTCACATTCCGTATATGAGTAATAAAGGCAATTATATTGCTTCACTGGGACAGATATGCAGATATTTGGCTTAAAAGCCGAGGAAAAAGGTGTAGAAATATATACCGGTTTTGCTGTCGATGAGATTTTGTACAAAGACGGAAAAGTAATCGGTGCCAAAACCAAAGATACAGGTTTGGATCATCATGGAAATCAGTTGGAAAATTTTCAGGCCGGCACACGAGATTGAGGCCAAAATTACCATTTTTGCAGAAGGGACGAGGGGCAGTCTGACCAAAATGCTTATTAAAAAGTTTAATCTTGACAAAGACAGGAACGAGCAGGTTTACTCATTGGGATGCAAGGAAATATGGTCTGTTCCTGAAGGTAATATTAAACCTGGTGAGATTTACCATACGATGGGTTATCCGCTCGAGAATGATGAATTTGGTGGCGGGTTCATTTATGGATTAAATGATAATAAAGTAGCCGTTGGTCTTGTTGTCGGACTTGATTATAAAGATCCGACTTTCGATGTTCATGATGCATTACAGATATGGAAAACCACTCCTTTTGTTTCAAGGATTTTAAAAGGTGGTAAATTGGTGGAATATGGAGCCAAAACGCTTCCGGAAGGAGGCCATTATGCAATTCCCAAATTGTATGTCGACAATGCTTTAATTGTTGGTGATAGCGCAGGTTTGGTTGCTATGCCTGCTTTAAAAGGAGTACATTTAGCGATCAAATCAGGAATGCTGGCAGCACAAACTGCAGCCGATGCATTGTCAAAAACGACACTTCGGAAAATAGCTCTTAAGCAATATGAAACCCTGGTAAATAACAGTCCTATTCATAAAGAAATGTATCCTGTCCGCAATTTCAGGCAGGGATTTTGCAAAAGGGTTGATAATAGGAGGATTACATTTTGGAACTCAATTAATAACCGGGGGAGCAGGTTTTTTTGGCAGGCTTAGATCTCATGCTGACTATCAGACTACGCTTAAACTGAGTGAACTTAAAAAGAAACCTTTTAAAGAGCGGTTTAAAGGGAAACTGGAGTTCGATAAAGTACTGACATTTGATAAATCAACCGATGTATATCATTCAGGTGTATACCATGATGAGACAACAGGTAGTACATCTTCATATAAACGATCATAGAAAATTTCAATGCCGTTAACATTGGGCAATATGGCGCTCCTGAACAATTTTTTTGCTCATCTGAGGTATATGAGCTTCATACGAACAAAGAAGGAAAGGAAGAGATCAGGATCCATGCGGAAAATTGTATGCACTGCAAAACATGCGATATAAAATCTCCCGGGAAAGGGATAACCTGGGTTGTACCAAATGGTGGTAATGGTCCTGATTTTCAGAATATGTAACAATTAAAAGAAAATATAATAATGGCTTTAACAATAATAAGTTTAATAAAACAGGTTCCGCTCCCGAGCGAAATGAGAATGGGTGAAGATGGGTTAATGGACCGGACAAAAGCGAAATCAATCATTAACATCGATTGCCAGTTTGGACTGGAAGCCGGATTGCAACTCAAAAAACATTATCCTGATGCAAGATTAATTGTCTGTTCAATGGGGCCTAAGTCTTTTGAGGCTTCTCTCAGAACTGCATTTCTATGGGATATGACGAAGCATTCCTGTTGTCCGATCGTAAACTTGGCGGAAGCGATACGTATGCAACCGGACTGGCAATTTCTACCATGCTTAAACACTTGGTTTCACAAAAGATTCCAAAGACCCGTTTATTATTTTAGCCGGACGCCAAACAAGCGATGGCGATACGGCACATGTACCATCACAGGTAGCCGAAAATATCGGAATTCCTCAGGCCACTTTTGTAGAAAGTGTAAAACCTGACGGGGATGGTAATGTTATTGCAAAAAGGATTATTGAGGGTGGATATCAGATGTTGAAATTACCCATGCCTTGTGTCATATCGTTGACTCCAACCGGAATTCCTCCCCGAAAACCTTCATTGAGCTGGAGCCATAAAAGCCCGTTCCCTGAAAATTACGACTTTTGGAATTGACGATATTGGTCTGGGAACGGAGAAAATAGGCATTAACGGCTCCCCTACTATTGTGGTAAAAGTAGTCAATATTGTAAGTGAACGCCCGCCGATAACAATGTCAGAAGGACATAATGAAGTCTGCATTGGTTGATAGCTTAATCGCTAATCTTAAAAAAGGCGGTAATGTTCTGGAGAAAAAGGAGAAGGCAGCAAAAAAAGAAACTGAACGTCCTGATTTCCCGGAAAAAGATTTCAGAAACGGAGCGAGAGGAATTATTACCTGGGCTGAGATAACTAATGGTAATATCTCCAGACCTTCACTTGAACTTTTAACTCCGGCCAGGAACCTGGCAAACCAGTTAGGGAACGACACCAAGGTTATGACATTAATTATTGGAAAAAATGTTCAAGCCTTTGGCTCAGACACTTATTGAACATGGTTCAGATGAGGTAATTGTTGTTGAAAATGATAAGCTTGAAGAATATCTTGTTCTTCCGTTTTCATCAATTTTTGCACAGGTCATCAAGGAAAGAAAACCGGAAATTGCTCTTTTTGCGGCAACCACTTCAGGCCGGGAGTTAGCTCCAAGGATAGGCATGAAAACCAATAGCGGAGTTACAGCTGATTGTACAGGGCTTGAAATCGGAGAATATATAGACAAAAAGGAAAAGGTTATTTACAGACCCATCCTTGAATCAAGACGGCCCACATATGGTGAAAGTAAACTTGCCACCATTCTTGGCTTTGTCTGTCCGCAGATTTCAACAGCCAGAGCCGGTACATTTGAAGTACCAAAACGCGTCGAAGGAAGGCAAGGTATAATATCATATTTCAGTCCTGTTTTGAATGATGAAGATTTTGTTGTGGAAATTATCAAAACAGTAAGAGGAGAAGGAGGATTGCAAAATCTTTTCGATGCTGATATAGTAATTTCAGGAGGCAGAGGCACAACAATCGATAATTTAGGACTGATAAAAGCACTTGCTGAGGCATTAAAAAGTCAGGGTGTCAATGCTGAGTGGGCCTGCAGCCGTCCGGTAGTTGACGAAGGCATCGTTGAATATGCAAGACAAATCGGACAAACAGGAAAAACTATTCGTCCAAAAGTCTATATTGCCGTTGGTATCTCAGGTGCAATTCAACACCTTGCCGGAATGAAAGAATCTGATAAAATTATTGCTATTGATCATAATCCAAAGGCACATATTTTCCATAATGCAGATTTTGGCATTGTGGGTGAATATAGAGATATCTTGCCAGAATTGATAGAACGGGTCAAAAGCGGATTTAAGTTTGGACTTGAAACCAAATCGGTTTGAGGAACGTCCATCTGTACGCTGCGTTTAATCAGTGCATCAGCAGCTTTCTGATCATGTAACACATCAATATCTGTAAATACTATATTATGCAATTTGAAATATGCTTTAAGAGTATTGAACCATGAGCAAGTAGGTGTTGAATAAACAGTTACCCGTTTCACCGGTTTCTCCACCTCTTTTCTTTCAGCTTTAAACAGAACATCTTCAAACAATGCCTTATACTGAACAGCATCGTTGATCCTTTTATAGCGTTGATAAGTTGTCCTTTTCTGAATTCAAGCAAAACAGGGGCTGTTGAAATATTGAATCTTTCGTGAATATCATTTATAGATGTGACATCGGCATGATAAATATTTGAGTTTTTGATATTTTCGCTGCCTGCTCTGACATTGGAAAAGGCGCAATCATTTTTTTCATTTCCTTTTTTATACAATAAAAGATAGGCCTTCCCTTTGCCATAAACTTTCATTAAAAAGTCAGAATATGAATTTACTTCTAACATTGTGTTTAAACTTTAAACATTTGTATTTACAATTCTTTAGTCGATTATTTGCCGGCAGAGCGGAATCTGTTTCTGCTTCATGAAATAAAATAATAATGCAAAATAATATCAGAGCCATTTCAATTACAAGGCAAACTGGGTACTTTAGGTTTACTAAAAAGTTGAGATATCCCGACTTTTTAGCGGTCATATTTCATGCGATCAAATAATTGTTATAAAGGGTGGAATTTTTCAAAATCCAGAGTGATTTCCTTGACTTTGTCTGAAAAAACTCGTAACTTTAATGTTTCCTAAATAGGAATTATTCCTAAAAAAGATATTCTATCAAATGGTAAATAAATCCATCATAAAAACACTGGTTGACAATAAGCTGAAAGTGACTCCTCAGAGAATTGCTATACTGGAAGTTATCCTCAGCACTGGAAAATCATCCTACTGCTGAAAGGATTACAGAGTATCTCAGACTCTCTCACCCAAATATATCACTTGGAACAATATATAAAACTCTTGATACCTTCCTTAAAAAGGGCATTATTCACAAAGTACATAATGACAATGACTTAATGCGATACGATGCCATTATTGAAAAGCATCATCATTTATATAGCTCAGAATCAGACAGGATTGAGGACTTCTACAGATGAAAAACTTAATGATACTCTTGAAAAATACTTTGAAAAAATTAAGAATATCCCTGGTTTTAAAATTGAAGATATTAAACTTCAGATAACCGGAAGGTTCACTGATGAAGACAAAAGCAAAAAAGACAAAAAAAATAAAATATAAGTAAACTAAATTAAAATATTATGGGACAAAAAGGAAGATCAATTGTTAAAATGGATGTTGATAAACTAATCAACCTGTTAAACAAAGCCTTATCAGACGAATGGCTTGCTTATTACCAATACTGGATAGGTGCAAAAGTGGTAAAAGGTCCGATGAAGGATGCTGTAATAGCTGAGCTAACATTACACGCAACGGAAGAACTTAGCTCATGCTGAATGACTTCCACCAGGATTATACAGCTTGGCGGAACTACCTGTTTTATCACCTGCAGAATGGTTAAGATTAACCGGTTGCGGATATGATGCTCCAAGATCCCTATGTTGAGAAATTCTTAAACCAGAATATCAAGGGAGAACAGTGTGCAATTAATGTTTACAGCGGATTACTTGATATCACAAGGGAAGCCGATCCTGTTACATATAATATTATCCTTACAATCCTGTCGCAGGAGGTGGAACACGAAGAGGATCTTTCAGCATTAAAGGAGGACCTTGAACTGATGATGGAAAGGAGAAAATAGGAAATCACGAATTACGAATTACGAATTTCGAACGTAAAACAAATGAAATAAATTAATTATTAACAAAACATTTTAAAAATGGAAGAAAATCATGTAACATCAATGCCTCGAATTGGCGATAAAGCTCCTGAATTTAAGGCCGTCACCACACAGGGTGCTATCAATTTCCCGGCAGATTATTCCGGAAGCTGGGTAATCCTTTTCAGCCATCCTGCCGACTTTACTCCTGTCTGTACTTCAGAATTCATGACGTTTGCCAGTACGGAAAAACAGTTTAACGAAGCTGATTGTAAGCTTGTCGGTCTATCCGTTGATGGCCTTTACAGCCATATTGCATGGCTACGCACAATCAAAGAGAAGATTGAGTATAAAGGGATGAAAAATGTGGAAGTAAATTTCCCATTAATTGAGGATATTACAATGGAGGTTGCAAAAAAATATGGCATGATTCAGCCGGGTGAAAGTTCAACAAAAGCTGTAAGGGCTGTATTTTTTGTAGACCCAAAAGGCATTATCAGGGCTGTTATTTACTATCCCCTGAGCCTGGGACGTAACTTTGCGGAATTATACAGGGCACTTATAGCTATGAAAACTGCGGATGCCTTTTCAATTGCAACTCCGGCTGACTGGCAGCCAGGTGACGATGTGATTGTACCTACAGCAGGATCATGCGGAGTTGCAAAAGAAAGAATGGAAAACAAAGATGAAATGCATTGCTATGATTGGTTCTTCTGCACTAAAAAACTGCCTAAAGAGACTATACTCAAAACCGTACTGGAAAAATAAACAGGTCATTTGATTCATAATTATTTATCCTTAAAATGCGTTTATAAACCAATTTATAACCGCTGTTAAAAACAAAGGTCAGGTAAGCCTGACTTTTGTTTTTATATATCGGACATGAAATGAATGATTTTACCAATCAAGGATTGGCTAATTGACTGTACCTGAAACTATTAAATATCATTCAAACCGTTTTGTCTTTGACCAGTTAGGGTGATATTTGTAATATGCAATTAGATTATATTTATATCTTGTTGCCGGATTAGATTATGCTGGTTAATTATTCTGATTAACAGTCAGCCAAAGCTTTATAGTTATAGTATACTTAAATTATAATTTAATGTACAGGAGATTTTGGTTATATATAATAGTTTTCCTCAGAAATATTCTTAATAACTATATCCGGTTGTAAAAAGGATAAAAATGATGAAATTCCTGAAATTAACACAGTTGCTATAACGCTTATAACTCCCGTTTCCGCATCATGCAATGCAATTTTGACATCAGGTGTCAGTTCAGAAATAGTCGAAAAGGGTGTATGCTGGAGCCAGGAGCAATCAGCCTCTATTTCCGATTTCAAAACATCAGAGAGTCCCGTTTCCGCGTCTGCAGGTTTTACAAGTGCACTCACGGGTCTTACATCAAATACTACCTATTTTGTGAGAGCCTATGCAACCAGTAAAACTGCAACTGTTGTCTCGGAAACGAATTATCTTTTACAACCCCGGTGGATCATTCAGGCGAAAAGGGAACTGTTTCTGATATAGAAGGAAATGTTTATCAGACTATTGGCATCGGATCTCAGATATGGACGGCCGAGAACATGAGAACTACCTCTCTAAAAAATGATACAAGTATTTTAATTGCAAAATGCTACAGAATTTGGAACTTCCTTACTTCACCAGGTTATTGCTGGTATAATAATGATGAGTCATTTGGAAG